>CAZHZH010000138.1:0-1843 GCA_964537205.1 uncultured Bacteroidaceae bacterium | reverse complement strand
GAACTACGAGTGGACGGACATGTACGAGGGCTTTGCCAAGACCGCCGAAGAAGAAGGTTTCAAGGCGTTGGCAAGGAAGTTCCGCCTTGTGGCTGCAATTGAGAAGCGCCACGAGGAACGCTACCGCGCGCTGCTGAAGAACGTGGAGATGCAGGAAGTCTTCGCAAAGAGCGAGGTGAAGGTGTGGGAGTGCCGCAATTGCGGACATATCGTTGTGGGCGAGAAGGCTCCGGAAGTATGCCCGGTATGCGCTCATCCTCAGGCTTACTTTGAGGTGCACATCGACAACTTCTGATGCGTGGTGAACCCCGGTTGGGGGAGAAGTGAATTGTTAAACGAATGTTGATATGGAAAATATAAAAGACTTGACCCGTAATTTGCGCAACTGGACGTTCACCGGTGAGAAGCCCGTCATCATGGACTTCTATGCCACATGGTGCGGTCCGTGCAAGTACCTGTCGCCAATAGTGGAAGAGATAGCCCGTGAGTACAAGGACAGGCTGAGCGTGGTGAAAGTGGACATCGACCGCAACCAGGGATTCGCCGCCACATGCGGCATACAGTCGGTGCCTACGCTTTTCTTCATACGGAAGGACGGTACCATCACCCGCATGGTGGGGGTGCAGCCCAAGCCCGTGGTCGAGGATATGGTGAAGCGCGAGCTCCTTTCGGAAGAGTAGGAGCCGCTGACTGCCGCCCTGTTCCATAACAACGAAAAAAAGGGAAACCATTATGACAAAGACAAACGAGATTTACAAATGCAAGGTCTGCGGCAACATCGTTGAGGTTGTCGGAGCCGCCGGCGGAACTCTCTCGTGCTGTGGACAGCCGATGCAACTCATCAAGGAGAACGACACCGACGGAGCCAAGGAGAAGCACGTGCCTGTTGTCACCAAGATTGACGGCGGCTACCGTGTAGAAGTCGGCGAGGTGGAGCATCCAATGCTCGACAACCACTACATACAATGGATAGAGCTGGTGACACCCGACAAGGTGTACCGCCAGTATCTCAAGCCGTCGGACAAGCCTGTGGCCGAGTTCAAGACTGACGCTACCGACGTTTACGCCCGTGAGTATTGCAACTTGCACGGATTGTGGAGGAACAAGTAACCAGGGTTGCTGGTAACTAAAAAGGGAGGCTCAAACAGCCTCCTTTTTTTATGGCTCGCCCGTATCGGCGTGTTCTAACTTGACCTGTCTTCGTTATCGGCGTATAAGGGACTGATGCCGCATCGACTCGTGTCATTTCCCGCCGTAGTTCTCGACGAACTCACGCAGTGCCTTGTAGCGTTCCGATTTGAGCGTGTACTTGAGTATGTCGGTGAAGTCGTTTGTGCGTATCATGTAGAGGTACTTGTGGTCGTGCCGGTTTTTGTCCGACACGTAGCTGAACTGTGGGGTCGCGCTTGGGCGCAGGCGGTAGAAGTCGGCAAGCAGCAACGCTTTCGGCAGTTTCTTGAATACGAAACTGCTTTTGTTCGTCGCGCTGTCGGTCACTTCCGTCCCCCTCGCTATGGCCACGCTTCTTATACTGCTGTCGTTCTCCGTCTCCCACGTGCGTATGGTGGTCTCATATCGGTTTCCCTCACCGGTTTGCGCCACGAGGGTGAAGTGAATCATGAGCCGCTTGTCCTTGTACACAAGTCCGATTTCGCTCACTTCCTTGCCGGCACGCCCCAAATGGGCGTTGTCGGACGATATGATGGCGAACGTCTCGGTGTCGGATTTATGGTCGGTCTCTACAGGTTCGGGAGCCTTGCCCGAACATGAGGCAAGCGCCATGGCCGCCGCTATAATCAGTGTTGTTGGGTGTATCTTCATAAGAATGCAATATCGTGTTTAA
>CAZHZH010000137.1:0-1880 GCA_964537205.1 uncultured Bacteroidaceae bacterium | reverse complement strand
CCATAGAGAGTACCACGACCTGTGAAAGGTCGCCGCTTAACGCTATATGCATGTGACATGGTGGGCAGTGTGTATCATAGCAGGTGGCTATTGCTTTAGATGATGGCAAATAGCGGCAATAGCACTATCATCAAATTAAACAGCCGCTGCAGTGGTGGAGTCTTCCACACGTTGCAGCGGCTTATTGTTTGGGGGAGTCAGCAACTCCCTAAAAATACTCTTTCGCATGTCATTTCATATCTACGGCAAAAGTATAGCGCAGTCATGTCGAGTATCGTCATATATCAAAAGAATAATGTAGAAAAGTTCATTGGAAAGTCTGCTGTTGAATAAAATACCTCCTAAAATGGTGGTAATTATAGAAAAAGTGGTTCGGGCTTGCAGGGTTCAAATAAAATGTCTATCTTTGAACCCAAATACAAATATCGATTATGAGTACATTATTAAACGTCTACCAGCAATGGCAGGACATGCAACCTTTATCTGACGCTGACGCAAACCGGCTTGCAAGAAAGTTCATGCTTGACTTCAATTATAACAGCACCCACATTGAGGGCAATACATTGACTTACGGACAGACAGAAGTACTGCTTCTGCTTGGCGAGGTTATTGGCAATGCCAGAATGAGTGATTTGGAGGAAATGAAGGCACACAATGTCTGTTTGAAGATGATGCAAGCCGAGGCGGTTACCGACAATCCGCTTACTGAGACTTTTATCCGTCAATTGCATCACACCATGTTGCGTGGGGATTATACCGTTTATCGTACGTTGCCAGATGGAACACAAACAAGTTATGTCGTTCATGCGGGACGATACAAAACTCGACCTAATTCTGTGATTGTGCCTACTGGCGAGAGATTCGAATATGCGTCACCCGAAGAAACACCGGCTTTGATGTATGACCTTGTGAAATGGTATAATGAAGAGGAAAGGAAGAATAATCTCTCTGCGATAGAGATAGCATCACTTTTTCACTACCGCTATATACGTATACACCCGTTTGAGGATGGCAACGGTAGAATAGCCAGGCTCATGGTGAATTTTATCTTACTGCGTCACAACTATCCTATGATTGTGATTCACAGCAAGAACAAAAATGCATATTTGCATGTACTGGGACTGGCTGATTCAAAGGTTGGTTCTGTGCCGTCAGACGGAGCGCATGCGGAGTTGTCGCAAATAAAGGATTTTGTCAAGTATATGGAAGGGCAATTCATCCGCGAAATTACGGGTAACATAGCATTTCTTAAGGGTACACCAGGTCAGATATGGTGGTATGATGGCGATTTGGTATCTTTCCGTTCGACTAAGACTCCACAACTTCTGTCAATACTCAAAGAACAGCCAAGGGTGACAATCACCCAACTTTCGACACTGCTTGGCATTAACAAATCTGCGGTTCAAAAACAACTCAAAACACTGACCAATAAAGGTTATATCATTCGCAAAGGAACACCACAACAGTGGCACGTCATCATAATATCTACCACCAAACAAGGTGGTTGATTTTGATAAGGTGGTCAGATTGTCCGCACTGTTTGTGCCGGATGAACAATAAAATCAGCGTCCCTCAAACTGGTGGGGGACGCTGATTCTTTTGACTTTAATTATTTAATCGATGTTGCTCCATGTATAAACCGTAGCCCCTGTGGACTTATAAATAACGAAGGTGTATTTACCTGTGATTGCCATTGTGTCAAGACTCGCGGCTGCCGCTTCGCAAACTTCCTTTATCTTTGAGTCGCCATCTTGATAGGTGAAAGGGGTGCTGGACACACCAAGTGCAGAGGTGAACACATTCTCGATAGTAGCCATCTCGCTGAAGCTCGTTGTAGTGACCTCTGAGAAACCGTACGTGTAGATGTTGGAGGTTATTTC
>CAZHZH010000136.1:0-1977 GCA_964537205.1 uncultured Bacteroidaceae bacterium | reverse complement strand
GTTTCGCGTACTTGCCGTACAGCCACCGCGCGGTATCTCCACGCAAGACCACTACTTTCGGATTGGCCGCCTTCAAGTTGATGAACTCTTCCCGTGACAGCGTGTCCAGCCCGTATGTTATCAATGGCGACTTGCCCTTGAACTCGTTTTCCAACAGTTCCCTCCTTCCGCTTTCCGTACTGAAATCCTGCGCTTGGGCGCAAAAGCATAGTGCGAGCGCGGCAAACAAAACTGATAATAATTTCTTTTCCATCCTGTTATTGATTTAGATCTTGTTATTTGTTTTGGAATTACATTAATATGGGTGGAACTTCCTTGTCCGTTTACAGATCGGGATTGAACGCACCATTGCGTCTCTTAAAAACACTTTTAGCCCTTTTGTCAAGGACCCGTTTGGCCGTACGCAGATTCTTGTTGAACGCCCTTATGCGTTTTGCCTTGCCGCTGAAGTTTTCCCTGCAATATCCGCGGGCAATGTCATAGCCGACGTATTCACGGCTTAGCAGAGAATCAATATCATCTACAGTGAATGCCATCGTTAGGCGGTAGTCGCTTGTCCCGACTATAAGGCCGGGCATTTCGGCGGACATGAAATATCGGGAGACAAAGCAGTGTGACAGAGTGACGGAGTCCCCATCCGAAGCATACAGCGTAATCTGCCGCAGCGGGCTTGGTCCATAGAATCTTTCTCCCTCATCCTCGTTATTTAGCGGCAGGATAACAGTGAAGTAGTATCCTGTCTGGTCTTTTGCAATCTGCATCAGCGGGTTCCGTGCGCTGTATTTTTTCGGACCAAGGGAGTACATCGGAGACTCGATGCGGTAGACAGTATCATTGCTGAAGAATGACTGTGTATCCCTGGCAAACTTATGCGTATTTGCAATTATGCCGCTTTCCATGTCCGTATAACTTTGTCCTATGGCACTGATAGTGACCAGTGTCGTGACGATGAATAATGAAAGCCTTTTCATAGCCCTTGCTTTTTGTTTTGTTTATACTCAGTATAGTTTAAATCGCCCCTTGTGATACATTTCGTACACTTTGTCCAGTTTTTCTTTGGACTTCCGCATGCCCTTTGCGAACCTCCTTATGAACTTTGGGTCGTCCGTGAAGTCATACACGTATTGCCCGCCGAGGAAACGGAACCATATCTCACAAGTGTCTCATTCCAATGCAAAGTCCTTGTCGAACGATATGTATCGGCTCATCATGTCGACATAGTCGTCGATGGTCTTGCTCTCCTTGGTGTTGACGAAGAACAGCATTCTCAGGGGACAGTCCTCCCTGCCTACGCATCTGAACTCAACGCCGTAACAGCGGTTGAATTCCCGCTTTATCCGGCTGTCCAAGTCTTCGGGGTGACACGTGACGCTCTTGAAATTCGGAAACTCCACTATATAGAGCTTGTCCGCCCCCGTGCGTTCGACGATGGCACCGTCCGTGTATTCGCGCACGTACTTCCTCGTAATCTTCTTGCACGCCTTGTCAATCCTGTTTCTGTCCCAGTCGCTGTATTGAAACCATTCGGTATGCGGGATGCCGCAGTTGTTGCGCAGGCAGTTCAGGAACGCCGTGTTTGGCGAGTTTGCCGCCTTGCGTTCCTTTGGAAAGGCCTCATCAACTTTTGGCTTCCCCATGATGATAATGTCGGACATAAACACCTCACAGCCGTCGGCGAGCCGTACTGATGCCAGTCCGTCAAACAAAGTCTGCGTGTTGCTCTCGTCCGGTTTCCCGAATTCGAAATCCATTCCGCAGTTGACGCCCCGGTCGCAATAATCGGTTAAAGAGCCTGGTATGGACAGTGATACGCCGTACCATTCCTTATACGCCCTCTTGTAACTCTCAAAGTCCTTGTACTCGTCATAATTGTAGGCAAACGAATACATCGCACACAACCATAATATGATTGCTATTAAGTTCGGCTGTTTCATAAGCATTATGTTATTGTTATATATTAATAATGTGAATTTCCGC
>CAZHZH010000135.1:0-2374 GCA_964537205.1 uncultured Bacteroidaceae bacterium | reverse complement strand
CAGTTCAATCATTCTATCGCGACGGTAGCATAGGCAATACAGAAAGCGGCGCTTATTACAACTGGTGGTACGCTTCAGCCGCCGACGAAGAACTTTGGGAAACCAATAACGTCAAACTCTATGTCAGCACAGCCGGACAGGAGGCGACCAAATCTGTAAAGTCAATCGCAAGCGAACTCTTCACAGAGCCGTCTTACACCCGTACTGTAGGCAGCCTTGTAGAAGGTGATGTCTTAGTTGACGAAAACGGAAACGTTGTCTTAGACGAGAATGGCAACGAGATAGTATTGTACGATACCATTTGGCAATATTATAATGATACCACATACACTGATGCCGGGGAAATGGAAGTAAAAGCTCACGGCTTCCCATTCGATAGTGAAGTAGCAGAGGATGGCAATACTTATTATTTCCCGAACTCAATGGAAGGGTCATATTACCGTTTTAGCAAGAATCCTGACAGCTACCACAATGAGGTTGCAATCATGGTTGATGAAGGCAACGAGCTGAAGGTTGGTATCCGAAAGGAAACAACAATTGACAACGACTGGTGCCTCTTCGACAACTTCAAGCTCTATTACTTAGGCAAGGATGCCCCTGACGCAATTCAAGAAATAGAGACAACGACTGACCAAGTAGGTGGTATTTATAACCTTGCTGGACAAAAGCTGTCAGCTCCTCAAAAGGGAATCAATATCATCAATGGCAAGAAGTATATTGTCAAGTAACATAATCTAAAGGCTTTTTTAAAATGCCATGGCATTATTGGTGCCATGGCATTTTTTATGCCAATAGAGACTCATCATATATTTTATACCTGCTTGAGTAGTATAAATATGAACGAACACGACAATGACGGAAACGCATGCCACCATATCAGCACAAATCCACTCGCTACTTGCCTATAATACGTTGTTTTTTTAATGAGGATATACGCATATCAAAAAAAATTATTAAGTTTGCAACTGGTTATGACACTCCTTCTCCATAACACCATAATAATTATGTATGGAGAAGTGAATTTACGGATCTGGAAATTAATGGATTCATGAAGTATGATTATTTGATTGTCGGCTCTGGCATATTTGGAGCCACATTTGCCTGTATCGCAAAACGAAGAGGGAAGAAGTGCCTTGTCATTGATAAACGCCCAGTGCTTGGAGGAAATGTGTATTGCGAAAAAATTGAAGGTATAAACGTACACAAATATGGCGCACACATTTTCCACACATCTAATGAGGCAGTGTGGAAGTTTGTCAACTCTATAGTTGAATTCAACAGGTACACAAACTGCCCATTGGCAAATTACAAAGGGAAACTGTACAACCTGCCGTTCAACATGAACACATTCTATCAGTTATGGGGGCTGAAAACTCCTGGGGAGGCGCAAAAAAGGCTATCACAACAGAGGAATGCCGCCATTACAGCGTTAAACGGACACGAGCCGCGGAATCTTGAGGAACAAGCCCTATCCTTAGTTGGACACGACATATTCAACATTTTAATTAAGGAATACACAGAGAAACAATGGGGACGCCCTTGTCGCGAACTGCCAGCCTTCTTGATACGCCGCTTACCATTCCGATTGGTTTTTGACAACAACTACTTCAACGACAAATACCAAGGAATTCCCATTGGGGGATACAATAGATTAATCGATGGCTTATTGTCAGGCATTGAATGTTACTCAAACATCAACTTCTTTGAACATGAGCAAACAGGCGGCAAGGTAATAGACAATGCAAATATCGATTCCTGGAGATCAATCGCAAAGAAGCTTGTATATACGGGTGCCATTGATGAGTATTTCCATTATTCATTAGGGCATTTGGATTGGAGGTGCGTCGAATTCAAAACCCGGGTGGAGAATACACCCAACTATCAAGGAAACGCCGTCATCAATTATACCTCACACGACTATCCGTTCACAAGAATAATTGAACACAAACACTTTGAAATGTTTGGTAGCGATGTATACAAATTGGCAAATACAGTGATAAGCGAGGAATACTCCGTAGAATATAAGGATGGCATGGAGCCCTATTACCCAATCAACGACGAAAAAAACAACCGGCTGGCCGAGGAATACCATCATCTCGCCGAAAAGGAAAAAGACGTTATATTTGGAGGCAGACTCGCACAATACAAATACTATGACATGGCCCCAATAATTGAACAGATACTAAAGATGGAAAATATATGAATCACTATAGCATACATGTCGGCAGATTTCAAATCCGCCCAAAATATTACGTCTCATTCCTGCATTATGTGTCTATTCTTGTTCCATATCAAATCATGCGGTATGCAATAGCAATCTGTTTGTCGGCAAGCTCATATATCGCCGCTGCATCTGCGCAACGATTCTAAGCTA
>CAZHZH010000134.1:0-2381 GCA_964537205.1 uncultured Bacteroidaceae bacterium | reverse complement strand
CACCGTAACTTTGCATCGTGAAAAGAAATTGAAGTGAATAGAATTATGAAAGATGTTTTTGAAAGGCTTCGCTCAGGCGAGCCTGTTGACATGGCGGCATCCGAGTATCAGGATGCAATCAAGGAAATGAACCGTTCCACCGGTTTGTGCGCCCGCATAGGCGGACAAGTACAGCTGAATGACGACGCAGAGAAATTGACCAAGGAACTCTTTGCCGAACCGATGGGTGAGAACAGTTACATCACTCCGCCATTTGTAATCGACTATGGCAACCAGGTAAAAATAGGTAAGAACGTGTTCATAAACCATCATCTGACGATGATGTCGGCAGGCGGTGTGACTGTCGACGAAGGCGTCATGATTGGTCCCAACGTACAAATCTACACTGACAACCATGACTTTCAAAACCGCATGGTTCTGCGGTGCAAGCCGGTACACGTCTGCAAGAACGCATGGATAGGGGGTGGGCCATCATCCTATCCTGCCTGGAATAACCGTTGGCGAGAATGCTGTAGTCGGCTCAGGCGCGGTAGTCACCCACGATGTCGAGCCTAACACGATTGTGGCAGGGAATCCGGCAAGAGTAATAAGGAAAATTGATTAAATATAAAACGATAAAAATGGACTACATCACATTGAACGACGGAAACAAGATTCCGCAACTTGGTCTTGGAGTTTACATGATCCAAGGCGATCCCGCAACAGAAAAGGCTTGTGCTGAAGCGTTGAAGATTGGTTACCGACACATCGACACGGCGCATGCATATCAGAACGAGCGCGGCGTTGGCGCGGCGGTAAGGAAGAGCGGCATACCGCGCGAAGAAATATGGATAACCACCAAGCTTTGGCCGTCGGAGTATGGTGAAGGCAAGACGATGGCTGGCATAGACAAGATGCTTCAGCGTCTTGACACCGACTATATCGACCTTCTCCTACTTCACCAGCAGTTCGGCGACTATCTTGGCGCATGGAAGGACATGGAGAAGGCCGTCCGGGAGGGCAAGGTGCGTTCCGTAGGCATTTCAAACTTCGAGAGTTCGCGACTTGAGGAAATTTGTGAGGCGGCTGTGATCAAACCGTCTGTACTGCAAGTGGAATGCCATCCTTATTGGGCGCAACACGATTTGAAGAAGCGCGTAGAAAAGTATGGCACCGTCATTGAGAGCTGGTATCCGATAGGACACGGTGACAAAGGGCTGATCAATGAGCCTGTTTTTACCCGTCTGGCAGGGAAATATGGCAAGACCAACGTGCAGATAATCCTCCGCTGGCAGATTCAGGAAGGAAACATCATCTTTCCGAAAACTACGAATCCTGACCACATGCGCGGCAACTTCGACATCTTCGACTTCTCCCTTTCTGACGATGAGATGGCAGAGATCGCCAAGCTCGACAACACCAAGCGCTTTTACAATGTCAAACTTGAGGATCAGGAAAAGATGCTTGGAGCGTGGAAGCCTGCAGATTGAATCGTAACTGTAAAATAAACAGAATGCCTTCGGAAAAGGCAATGAAATCAATACTTTCTTTGCCTTTTCCTGTATTTTCACTATCTTTGCAGGCGAATAACATCTACTGCTTATGGAAAATTCGTCTTGCATACTATTCAACACCATCAGCGACGGGAGGCTGCCTTTTACTTACCATCGCGATTATCATGTGCATATACTTGTCAACAAAGGGACGATGGTCTTTTCCGATGGCAAGGACACGTTCAAGGCGGGCCGTGACGACATCGTCATTTGGCAAATGTCAAACGACATTCAGGATGTCAGCTACAGCGAAGACTTCGACGCCGACGTGTTGCTCGCCTCTCCACAGTTCCTCCGCCATTTCAATCCTGAGATGACGTGGGCTACACGTGGCTTCCTTTTCATTCGTCAGAATCCGTCATTCCACCTTCATGGAGAAAACCTCCGCATCATGCGCAACGACTTTGAACAGTTCCGTATAAGACAGTCGGCAACGAGCGAAATGTTCAAAATTGACATACTCGGCAACCAGATGCGCATGTTCCTCTACGACCTTTGGGTGTCATATTCAGGCAGTATAAACGATATGAAGTCCGACGACAACTCCTCATGGATTTTCTTCCGTTTCATCAATCTTGTGCAAAAGGATTGCCGCAAACATCGTGATGTGGCGTATTATGCCGACCTGCTTTGTATTACGCCTAAATACCTTTCGCAAGTAAGCAACAAGGTGACAAACCTGCCGGCACTGCAATGGATCAACTATTATGCTGGTTTTGAACTTGTCACGCTTCTTGACAATCCCGACCTCGCCATCTCCGACATAGCTTTTGACATGGACTTCTCATCAGCAAACCATCTCACACGCTACTGCAAGAAAATCCTTGGTGTGACACCGTCAGAATACAG
>CAZHZH010000133.1:0-2560 GCA_964537205.1 uncultured Bacteroidaceae bacterium | reverse complement strand
AACTGCTCTTTAGAGAATGAAAATCTCTCGTCCTAACCGATAGACGAAGGGACCAACCTTGGCATAACGCCCAGCAAAGACTATTAGTATTAGTTTTGCGGGTGCAAAGGTAGCTACTTTATTTATACTGACAAAATATTTTTCTGTTTTTTTTCAAGCATGAATGGGTTTTTGCGATGTTTTTTATAATTTTGTATGTGTGTATTACTGTAAAGTTATTGTTTACGAGTGGAAAGGCTGAAAGGAATTGTCCTCAGGACGGTGAAGTATGGCGATAACGGGCATATAGTGGATATGTTCACGGATGTCCGTGGCAGAATGTCGTTCATGATGAAGACGGGTGGTAGCGGCGGCAGGCGGCGGCCTTCTGCGGGAAACCGTGCGGTGGCATCGCATTTCATGCCGCTAAGTATGCTTGAATTCGATTGTGACATTCATGGCCAGCACCGCCTGCCTCAACCTCGCGGCGTGGTAACATACAACGTTTATCAGTCTCTGAATTCCAATCCCATAAAGTCTGCCATTGCCTTGTTTGTCTCTGAATTCCTTGTAAACGCCTTGCAGGATGGAGCGGCGGACAACTTGCTCTATCCTTATTTGGAGGATTCACTTCGATGGCTCGACGGCAGTGCGGGCGGATATGCAAATTTCCACCTTGTCTTGATGATTCGCTTGACGCGGTTTCTCGGCATTTATCCGAATGTAGACGACATATATCGTGACAAGGCGATGGGTGTGCAGGAATACAGCTATTTCGACATGCTCAATAGTGAATACAGCTACTTGCAGCCGGCGCATCCATATTTCCTGTGTCCTGAGGAGGCGCGTGCCTTACCTTATTTATTATATATGGATTTTAATAATATGCACCTGTACCATTTCACTCGGCAACAGAGGAGGCGGTGCATTGATGTGATAGAAAATTACTACCGCTTGCATCTGCCCGGGTTTGGCGAGTTGAAATCATTGAACGTCTTGACCGAATTGTTTGATTGAGACACCGTTTGTATGCGTTGATGGGCTACGAGCGCCTTTTATTGTGATTATATACAGTTTTTTTGTGTGGTTCGACAGGATGTTTACCGATTATTTATTTATCTTTGTACCATGATAACAAATTGATCGACTATGGAAAAGATAGTATTTTATGGAGCTAAATCGTACGACAGCGAGTCGTTTGACAAAGTGAACCGGGAGTTTGGATTTGATCTG
Organism: uncultured Bacteroidaceae bacterium; assembly: GCA_964537205.1. Lineage (GTDB taxonomy): Bacteria > Bacteroidota > Bacteroidia > Bacteroidales > Bacteroidaceae > Colivivens. The sequence goes on along the minus strand of CAZHZH010000133.1, from coordinate 1,348 downwards.
AAGTATTTTAAGGCGCACCCGTCGCTTGATAACATCTCCTTGACACAGGGGGCGGTTGCCGTTTGTATTTTCGTGAACGACATTATGACGGCTGATATTATTGACGCAATGGCCGCGTATGGTGTGAAACTGATTGCGCTGCGATGCGCTGGGTTCAACAATGTGGATCTTGATGCGGCGCGGAGGAATGGCGTAAAAGTGGTACGCGTGCCAGCATATTCGCCTCACGCAATCGCGGAATATGCGCTTGCGCTTATGCTGGCCGCCGACAGGCATATTCCACGCGCCGTGACACGTACGCGCGACGCTAATTTCTCCTTACAGGGACTTCTCGGGTTCGACTTATATGGAAAGACGATAGGTTTCATCGGGACGGGTAAAATCGCCAAAGTATTCATTAGGATGCTTTCGGGTTTTGGAATGACTATACTCGGGTATGATCCGTATCCCGATGATGAATTCGCACGGGTGAACAATATGCAGTATGTGTCTCAAGACGAACTGTTCCATCGTTCCGACATCATTACATTGCATTGTCCGCTGACTCCTGAGACAAAATATGTAATCAATGCGGAGAGCATCGCGAAGATGAAGGACGGGGTTATGATCGTAAACACCGGCAGGGGACAACTGATCCACACTGACGACTTGATAGAAGGACTCAAGTCGAAGAAGATTGGTTCGGCTGCCCTCGATGTATACGAAGAGGAAGGTAGTTATTTCTATGAGGATACTTCCGACGCGGTTATGGAAGATGACACGTTGGCGCGCTTGCTGTCATTCAACAATGTGTTGGTTACGAGCCATCAGGCGTTCTTTACCCGTGAGGCTTTGCACAACATAGCCACCACTACGCTGCAAAATGTGAAAGACTTCGTAGAGTCGAAGAACCTTGTCAACGAGGTGAAAACCGGTAATTAGCCCATTCTTTATATGGCATTGAAATTTGTGCAGGTTATTCGGTAAATAATGGCAGCTCTCTGATTGGCCATGACTTAATGAAAACCTGCACATTGGCTTCCGCTGTAGAACGGCTTTTCAAGCCCCCCATAATTTCCCAACTGGGAAAAATTTTTTCCCCAACTGGGTTTTTCAAATTTTCCAACTGGACGTTTGTTTGCAAGCAATTGCACACTTGACGCAATTCGGGAGGTGAAAGCCCAAAGGCCAATTGACCCACCTAATGGGGATGACTTATTTTAACACTTTCCCGTCACCCGCATGTCCGCCCACCCCTCGTCATCCCGACGGAGCGCAGCGGAGGAGTGGATCCTCATAGCGGCCCCATAGCACTATGGCAAAGCACAATAATAGCGCACTGAAGATCCACTCGGCTGAAGCCTCGGGA
>CAZHZH010000132.1:0-2653 GCA_964537205.1 uncultured Bacteroidaceae bacterium | reverse complement strand
GTTTAATCGTTTTCCCTGACATAATCTATCGCCCGGTTGATGTATTGCAAGAAAGGGCGGGCGGTCTTGCAGAGTTCCACTATGTTCTGCGGAAACTCTTTCGATGTCATGAACTTGTCGTCGGGCTCATAATACAGGCAGAAACTCTTCAGTTTCAAATATTCCGCGTATGGCGAATCGGCCGGGAAGCCAGCTGGCACCCTCTTGCAGGCGTTGTCGCCGTCGAGCTGGAACAGGGGCGACACCTGGTTCTTTATTATGTCGTCGAAGTCTCCGCCGCCGTAGCATATATCCTCGCGCAGCGTCTTCAGTACTTTCGGGTCGGCCATATAGTCGCCCACGGCTACTATATGGGCAGTGGGATAGCCCTTGCCTCCGGTTCCCACATGGAAATAATAGCCCGCGTAACCCGACTTCTTGCCCCCGCGGCAGATGTACGCTCCGAGGTGGGTCTTGTAGGGCGACTTGTCCTTCGTGAACCTTAAGTCGCGGTATATGCGGTAGGTGCAGTCCTTGGCGGTCAGCCCGGCCACGGTGTTGTCGAATTGCGAAATTCCGAGTATCACCTGGTCGACAACCTCGTCGAACTCCGCCTGCGCCTTTAAGTACCTGTCCTTGTTGGCGTTGAACCACTCACGGTCGTTGTGGCGGCTCAAGTTCCTGAGAAATGCGATTGCTCCCTTCATCGTTTTACTTTTTTGCAAATGTAGTGCAAATCGAATACAAAACAAAATAAACTCGTTTATTTTTTTGTTGAGATGCCGCCTACATTATGTAAATATAGTGCAAATCGAACACAGTACAAAATAAATCCATTTATTTTTATTGGTTCCACCCGTAAATGGGCAGCGTCATGGCATAGCGCAAGCTGGGGCTTGGCTCTGCTCATCTGACTTGCACCATTTGCGTTGAGATGCCGCCTACATTATGTAAATGTAGTGGTTTATTATTGATTCCTGTGCCCCAAGTGCCAAATAATTCGTATCTTTGCATCCGTTTTCACAAATAACAATCAACAGACAAAGTTCAACAAATATAATGATAACAGTTTCGAACCTTTCAATTCAATTTGGCAAGAGGGTGCTCTACAAGGATGTCAACCTCAAGTTCACTAACGGCAATATCTACGGAGTCATCGGTGCCAACGGCGCGGGAAAGTCCACGTTGCTCAAGGCCATCACGGGCGAGTTGGAGCCTACTACCGGTACAATCACGCTCGGACCGGGCGAAAGACTTTCGGTGTTAAGCCAGGATCACAACAAGTTTGACGCCTACACCGTGATGGACACGGTCATGATGGGCCATTCGGTGTTGTGGGACATCATGAAGCAGAAGGACGCGATTTATGCCAAGGCGGATTTCACTGAGGAGGACGGAATAAAGGCGGCGGAACTGGAGGAGAAGTTCGCCGAACTCGACGGATGGAACGCGGAGAGCGACGCCGCCATACTGCTCAGCGGACTCGGCATCAAGGAAGACCTGCACTACCGTCGGATGTCGGAGCTGTCGGGAAAGGAGAAGGTGCGAGTCATGCTGGCACAGGCTCTTTACGGCAATCCCGACAACCTGCTGCTCGACGAGCCGACCAACGACCTCGACCTCGACACCGTGGAATGGCTTGAGGACTACCTGGCCAATTTCGAACACACCGTGCTGGTGGTCAGCCACGACCGTCACTTCCTCGACGCAGTGTCAACCCATACTGTCGACATTGACTACGGGAAGATAAACATGTTCGCCGGCAACTATTCGTTCTGGTACGAAAGCTCGCAACTCGCCTTGCGCCAGGCTCAGAACCAGAAGGCAAAGGCCGAGGAGAAGCGCAAGGAACTGGAAGAGTTCATCCGCCGTTTCTCCGCCAACGCCGCCAAGAGCAAGCAGACCACAAGCCGCAAGAAGATGCTGGAGAAGCTGAACGTGGAGGAGATACAGCCTTCTACGCGCAAATACCCGGGCATCATATTCCAGATGGACCGCGATCCGGGCAACCAGATTCTGGAGGTCAGCGGACTCAAGGCCGTTGACGACGACGGCACGCTGCTGTTCGACAACCTGTCGTTCAACGTGGAGAAAGGGCAGAAGATAGTGTTCCTCAGCCACAACCCGAGGGTCATGACAGCCCTCTTCGAGATAATCAACGGCAACCGCCCGGCGCAGGCGGGCACATACAAGTGGGGAGTGACTATAACCACCGCCTATCTGCCCGTGGACAATACCGAGTTCTTCAAGTCCGACAAGAACCTGGTGGAGTGGCTCAGCCAGTTCGGCGAGGGCAACGACGTGTTCTTCAAAGGCTATCTCGGGCGCATGCTGTTCTCAGGCGAGGAAGTGCTGAAGAAGGTGAACGTGCTGTCGGGAGGTGAGAAGATGCGCTGCATGATAGCGCGCATGCAGCTCAAGAACGCCAACTGCCTCATCCTCGACACGCCTACCAACCACCTCGACCTCGAATCCATACAGGCGTTCAACAACAACCTGAAGACCTTCAAGGGCAACATCCTCTTCGCAAGCCACGACCACGAGTTCATCAACACCGTGGCCAACCGCATCATCGAACTGGGTCCAAAAGGCATCATCGACAAGTTGATGACTTACGACGACTATATCGCATCCGACCAAATCCGTGACATGCGCGCACGGCTGTGGTAGGAGG
>CAZHZH010000131.1:0-2663 GCA_964537205.1 uncultured Bacteroidaceae bacterium | reverse complement strand
AAGCGATGAGCCCGACGGGCTCAGTGAGATAGTGCCAATGCGGCTTTGATTAGCCCGGCGGGCTAACCGCACTATTAACCCCGAGTCATGCCATAGGGCTGACTCGGGGCTTGCCACATATATAGAGTACCACGACCCACGAAAGGTCGCCGCATATAAAAAAGAAGCATAAATAATCCGACAATCAGCCACATTATTCGCACCCGTCACAATACGATGAAAACCTGCACACCGAAACACCGTTTAAAAGCCTCAAAACACCCGTCAAAATTACCCAGTTGGAAAAAAAATTTTTTCCAATTGGCTTTTTCAAAAAATCCAGTTGGGCGCATATTTTTTCGCAACTGCCTGCATTGCACACTCTGACGAAACAAAGTCCGCCATACGGTACTTTGACTTAAACGCATTAATCCATTTTAACATTCATCATTTAATAGTACGGGAGAGAACAGCAAGACCCTTGCGTCATAGAGTCCCATGCGCACAAACGCGGGCTTCACGAACATGGCACGACGCAGCCTGTACGAGCAGTAGTGCGACAGTACGCCGAGGAAGGAATTGAGCGACGCTTCAAGATGCCGGCCGTCAACCGCACCCCGCCTGCAAGCCGCCTCCCTTTCATCCATACGCCTCCGCATCCGCTTCAAGGACGATCTGCTGATATAGGTCCGGTGAGGCTTGACGAACGCGCCAAGGAACTCCACCCCCTTACTGCAATCAACAATTACCGACTTGCCTTCATGCAATCTCAATCCGAGCCGTCTGAGGAGGAAGTCCCTCGCCTTGTCCCTTATCGAAAGAAGCCGTTCCCTGTCAACGCACACCACATAAGCGTCATCCACATATCTGCCATATTTTGTACAATGGAGTTCGCGCTTCATATAGTCGTCAAACACGCTGAGATACACATTACTGAACAATTGGGATGTCAGGTTGCCTATGGGCAGCCCGCATCCGCCGGGGGCGTGAAACAAGCTCTTCTCACGGGGCAGTCCGTCCCAGTCAGACGGCCTGCAGGCCAGATGGCAGCCGTCCGTCGGGTCAAGGAGGATTATCACGCCTACGATGTAACGTACGAAGTCCAGGTCTACCACCTCACGCCATTTCCTCCTGTCGCACTTCCCTATTCTATGACCACTCATCTTTACTATACGTTCAAGACAAATATCAAGCAGACGCTGGCGGTTGATGTTGATAAAGTATCCGCGGATGTCAAGTTTCAGCACGTGGCAGCGCTCCGTCCAGTTCTGGCTCTCGCTGCGGATGAACTTCTCCAACCGCCGTATGCCGTAATGAGTGCCACGGCGTTTGATGCAACTGTACGAGTCGGCAATGAACGTCCGCTCCAGCATCTCGTGAATGTAGTTGTAGCACAAATGATGAACGACGCGGTCGCGGAAACGCGCGGCGAACACCTCCCGCTTCTTCGGTTCGCTGATGACAAAGCAAGTGGACGGCTCAGGCTGGTACGTACGGTTCCACAAGTCGTCGGCAAGCTGTTGCAAGTTGTGGTCCAACCGCCGTTCGAAACTCTGTACGTACGGCTTGTCGCGCTTGTGACGGCGTGCGTCAAAAAAAGCTTGCCGCAAATCGGCAAGCAGTTGGTCGCGGGACAGATGGTAGTCGCTATTCATAGTCTCAGTCATCAAATGATAATATAGACGAGTGCTGGCGGACAGGCCGGACACTTTGCCCGTTGTAGCGGTTGTTGTTGTTCCAGTCGTGATTGTCCGAATTGAAGTTCAAGTTGTAGGCGTTGTTCGGGTTGCTCGTATTGAGCGAACTCGACCAATAGTTGCCGTTCGTACCCGCGTTGTTGAGACTCGTTCCGTTGCGATAGCCAGCGGCGGGCAGGAATGAACCTTGAAGCGTCGGCAGCCGCTTGATACTCACGAGGAAAAGAATGTCGGCAGGAGCAGCGACAAATCGCGACTCCTCTTCCAAGCCATTCCACACTGACGGCTTTGCCCTTTTGGTTAGGGGGACTGCCTTTGAACTCATTCTACATTCTCATTCTCTTTTTTACTGAATAAACAATATATTATTGATTCAAACCAACGACGCTATCTGTTCCTTGACCGACGCTAAAAACAGCATGCACTCAATAGGCGACTTGCTCTCAACCGGATACGTCAGTATCTCATGCAATATGCCCGTCAGCGTGCGCGCCGAATTACCCTTTTGTTCTCCCGCAAAATGCACCCCCTCCTCAAGCCGCGCCTCCTTTGTCCTTACGGCGGCAAGAGGTTGTGAGTTTTTCCACTCGGCAAAATCCAAATCTGACAGTTCGCTTGAAACCGCCATAAGCGGCGGGGCGAGCCGTATGTCTATCGCCTTCTCACCCTTCTCCTCGACAGTCGTCCCCTCGGGAGTGTACTTGTCAAGACTCGACACAGGGAAGCCGACAAAGCAGAATGTCTCCTCCGAGTTCTTCATCGGCTTGTGCGTCACCTTCATGAGCGCGTTCACATACGTCACGCACAGCCATGCGCTCCACTCGTACGCGCGGTAGAAGCTGCCCTCTTGAAAGAGGTGGATCACATTGCCGTCTTCAGGCAGCGTGCGCCGCCGCTCTATTTCCATTATTTCTTTCAGTTGTGCCATATTGTTTTGCTTGTTTATTATTTTCCGGGGCGGTCCCGCTGTGCCGTCACGCCCTTGGG
>CAZHZH010000130.1:0-2794 GCA_964537205.1 uncultured Bacteroidaceae bacterium | reverse complement strand
CGTTTATGGTTGACACTGCCGCTGCGTTAGCAAAAAAACATAGCAGAACGTGAGAAGGGGCAAATGTCTCAACAGTCCGTTTACGGATTTAATACCATTTACGGATATAACACATAATTTTCGCCGTTTATACGTGCCCTCCGTTCATATAAATCGCCTTTTTGTGTGTTTGTGTAAAATTTTATTTGTACATTTGCACAGCAAACCATAAAAATGCAAATATGAAGAGAAGTATTTTATCATTAACACTTGTGCTGGCGGGTATCACTGCGTTCGCACAATCAAAAGTTTATCTCATTCGTGAAATCACTCCTGAGGCACTTGTCAAAATCTACAAGGCTCTTGGTGTTCCTGCCAAGGGACGCGTGGCCGTGAAGATCAGCACCGGCGAAGGAAGCAACCCCAACTATCTGAAGCCAGAGCTGATTAAAGACTTGGTTTATGAAGTCGACGGTACTATTGTTGAGAACAACACCGCATATGGTAGTGACCCTAACGACGAGCGCAACAACACGGCGAACCATTGGAAGGTCATCGACCGCCATGGATTCACTCAGTATTTCCCTGTTGACATTATGGACGAGTATGACCAAATCCGCATCCCGGTGCGCGACCATACCCATCTTAACTATGACATCGTTGGCGGACACCTTGCAAACTACGACTACATGGTACTGCTCAGCCACTTCAAGGGACACCCGATGGGTGGCTACGGAGGCGCGCTGAAGAACCTGTCTATCGGTTGTGCCAGCCAAGACGGAAAAGCGTACATCCACTCCGCTGGTAAAATGAACAAACTGGATATGGGCAAGTTATGGACAAACGAATTCATAGGCGACCAAGACGGTTTCTTGGAGAGCATGGCCGCTGCGGCTCAGGCGGTTGTCAACTACTTCAGAAAGGAAAACGGCATTATCTTTATATCCGTGATGAACAACATGTCTATTGATTGCGACTGTGTTGACCACCCTGAGCCTGTGAAGCTGAAGGATTACGGCATCCTCGCTTCAACCGACCCTGTAGCCCTCGACCAGGCATGTGTCGATATTATAAACCAACAGAAAGTGACTGCCGAAAACGACCCCACGGACTTGCTTAATCGTATTGACAAGCAGCACGGCACTCATACAATCGATTGGGCGGAGAAAATCGGACTCGGCTCAAAAAGTTACAAAATCGTAAACCTCGACAAATAAATATAATCTGAGTACTCGGAGTGCTCAGAATACTTGGAATACTCAGATATTGCCAATAGACTATTATGGACACAAACTTAAAATTCGTATTTCCCGGACACACCGCCGTATTTTTCGGCGCAGGGCAGTTGAACGCTTTGCACGCGCTCACCATGCCGGGTAAAAAAGCATTAGTGGTGATTTCCAATGGCAAGTCAACACGCACCAACGGCTACCTCGGCCGTACTCTCGCCGAACTGGACAAAGCCGGAGTGAAAAGTGTAGTATACGACAACATACAAGCCAACCCGACTAAGCAGAACGTGGAGGACGGCGCAAAACTGGCAAACTCCGAAGGATGCGACTTCATTGTGGCACTTGGCGGAGGTTCGGTTATGGATGCCGCAAAGGTAATAGCAATCAACGCCGCCAACCCCGGCGACCTTTGGACATACGCCACCGGACGGACAGGAAAGGGACAGACAGGACAAAATCCCCCTTTGCCATGGATTGCAATCACAACAACTGCCGGCACGGGATCGGAAGTAGACTGCGCCGGAGTCATCACAAACCTGGAGACACACGAGAAGCTTGGAATCGGCGACCCGCGCGATTTCGCCGTCTACGCTATCGTCGATCCAGACTTGATGATGTCTGTTCCGCCAAAGTTCACCGCTTATCAAGGATTCGACGCCTTGTTCCATTCACTTGAAGGCTATGTGAGCAACCGGAGCAACCTCTTCTCCGACATGGTGCAGGAAGCCGCTATTAGAAATGTGGGCAAATACCTGCCAATCGCATATAAGGACGGGACGAACAAGGAAGCGCGAGCCCGCATGGCATTCGCAAACACAATGAGCGGATACTCAATGGATACCAGCGCGTGTACGGCTGAACACAGCATCGAGCATGCCATGAGTGCATATCACGAACGTCTGCCGCATGGAGCCGGTCTCATTATGATCTCCAAGGCGTATTTCACAGCAGTTATAAACAAACACGTATGCGACGACCGCTTTGTCAACATGGCCCGATTCCTCGGTAAGCAGGATGCCGACAAGCCGGAGGACTTCATTACCGCCCTCGTCGACTTGCAGAAAGCTTGTGAGGTGGACAACTTGAAGATGAGTGACTATGGCATACAGCCGGAGGAATTCAGTGAGATGGCTACAAACGCCATCGAGGTGATGGGCGGACTTGTAGCCTGCGACCGTCAACCGCTGACCCACGACGAGATAGTAGAGATCCTACGACAGTCGTACAAATAACGATGGTAACATGCCACACGATTGACAATCAAGATAACTTTCTTGAAAAAAACAGAGTCAATTGAAAAATAATTCTATATGGCGTTTGCATGTAAATCTATTTTGACTAACTTTGCAAACGCTTTGGAAGGTTGGCAGAGTGATCGAATGCGCTAGACTCGAAATCTGGTATACCCATTACGTGGTATCGTGGGTTTGAATCCCTCACCTTCCGCATCTGTCCCATGCACCCTTCGGCGCGTGGGGCTTTTTTTCTTGCATCATCTAAGAATTCTTTTCACGCCGTAGGACATTTTATGGCTCAGTAGCTATTTAGTGTGGGTAGGCGTAAAGTTTAGCAATGCGAAAGAG
>CAZHZH010000129.1:0-3390 GCA_964537205.1 uncultured Bacteroidaceae bacterium | reverse complement strand
CTTTGCTTTCTAAAGAGAAATGATTACCTTTGCAGTATCTAATTATCTTCTAACCAAGGTTAGAAGGTCGTAGAAGCCAATTAACTTTGCAATATAAGTACGGTTCATGAACCTTCTAACCAGGGTTAGAAGAAAAAGTAATGGCATTATGTGATAACCACAAGATAATATAAAATTCCAACTATGGCAATAAAAATAAAATGGCAGGTTAAGCCGCCAACACAAGGCAGCGATGAAGACAAACCGCAGATGTTTCCGCGCATAGCAGACAGCGAGGTTGTTGACACGGAGCGTTTGGCTGAGTTAGTCGCCAAGCGAAGCTCTATTTCCACAGGAGCAGTTGTAGAAATATTAACCGATCTGCCGCAAGTGCTGGCGGAATTGCTGAGAGATGGCAAGACGATAGACATTTCAAAACTCGGCTCATTCAAGTTGTCGATAGGCACAGACGCACAGATAACTCCAGAGAGTAAACGGCGTATGAGGTCGGTCGACGTACGTGGCGTAAACTTCCAACCCGACAAAGAGTTGATGGAAGCCATTGGAAAGCCAAAATTCCAGTGGAGTGCCGGAACAGGTGTGGTAATAGCACCAACTGTATCAGAACTAATTCCACAGCTTGAAGAATATTTCAAGACCCACGACTGCATCACCCGTAAGGTGTTCGAACAGACATTCGGTCTGAAACGCGCTACTGCGAATTACCGTTTGAAAGAGTTGATAGATGAGGGTGTGATAAAGTCTGTTGGAAGTGGCAGAGACACAGTATATAAGAAGGGCAACGCATAATCTGGAATTATTCGAAACACGGCCAATATTGAAATAACCCTTATTTTTTCTCAAATATCAAACGCATTCTCAGAAATTAATAGTATTTTTGCAACCAAAAGAGTAAAACCAAGTATGAAATATCGCAATGATGAGAAACTCGAATGGACGATAATATTCATCTACGAGTTTGGCAAGAAGTATGGTTTGAATATGAAGCAATCTTTTGGCTATCTCAGTAGATACAAGGTCATTGACTTCATAGACAAACATTATGGCTATGTTCATACGCAATCATTCGACAGTATGGTTAATGACGTGGCAGGTCTTTGCCATAGGATGGGAGGACGTTTGCAATGATACTGTATCATGGGACAAATATAGACTTTGACGGGATAGACTTGTCAATGTCAAAACCGAATAAGGATTTTGAGCAAGGCTTCTATCTTTCTGCTGATATGTGGCAAGTGAAGGAATTGGCGGAGGCAAGAGTAGAACTTCGTAAATTTGCACTTGCTAATTGACTCCACCTACAACCCCGAATAGTTTGTATAGAATTTGTATAGAAATGGCATCAAGAAAAATCATAACACGCGACACAAGGTTTTGGGAGAATATAATAATCCTACCCTTGTACATCCTTTTATTTGGATATTGCACCAAAGCTTCGGCAGCCTGGCCTTCTTTGCCTGACAGCCTGTATGTCATGGTGACCAGTGACGGGAAATACACTATGCTTGCCGACTCCAACAACAAAGTCGGAATGGGTGAGACGGTAGAAATTCCCCAAGAGTATCTAATTGGCAGGTATGCTGTGACCAACGAGGAATGGTCTGCATTCATAATATCAACCAGGCATAGTGCGCCAAGATATTGGCAGTATGGAAAGATACCCGAAGGACGCGAGAGGCATCCTGTCCTGTGGGTTACATATGGTGAGGCACAGCAGTATTGCGAGTGGCTGGAAAAAGAATATCCAAACTACTGTTTTCGTCTCCCGACACAGGCGGAGTGGGAATATGCCGCAATAGGGCAGAAGCGCACGCTTTTTCCATGGGGAAACGAGTCAGGCACAACTTATGCAGACGCTATGCTGACATCGAAGTTCAACTTTAATGCCGTCATTGCGGCTGAGGAGTTGCGCGACACTGGCTTGGTGGCAACTTACAATAATCCCAAGTCCACCCGATATGGCGAGCAGGAACTGGTAAGCAACATCATCTCTATCAGTTCAAATGGGGCCGTGTCAGGCTGGATAAAACATGACACTTACACAGGTTTTGTATATACTGATTTATTTGCAACAATCAATGATGCAGGCGGCAACACCTGTGCGGTTGACGCATATCCCCAAGGGGTCGGGCCGTGGGGATGCTATAATATGTCGGGCAATTGTTGGGAATGGACATCCACCATAGAGACAGCTGCCAACGGTGCCGAACGTGGCAAGCGTGTCAATGTCATAAAAGGCGGTTCTTGGTATGCGACATTATCGAGTTGCAGAATCTCATACCGTGGAGAAGGCAGAAAGCCAGACATGGCATATGCGACTGTAGGCTTCAGGGTCGTGGCCGTTCCAAAGTAAACATCAGCGATAGAATCCTGTGCGGAAAGTAATGTCACCCAGGGGATTGCCGCTGTTTATGATATCACAGGAAAGAAGCATGCAAGTCAGACATCAGGCTTGAATATCATTATTTACAAAGACAATTCTATTCGCAAATTTCTTAGTGACGAGACACCATCACACAACTGACTCTGAAAGAACAAGACTGTATCGTGCAGATCATCATGGAGTGGCTGCACAGACATTACTAAACCAGAATAAAAGAAAGTAAACATAATCGGAATAGAATAATAATTGAGGTTACAATATGAAAAAGACATTACTTACTTTAGTTGCTACGATGTTGGTATCAATGAGTGTCTGCGCACAAACAGAGAACGGCTTTAAGCAAATTGATGTCAAGACAGAGTTCAGCGACAATCCGTTCACATTCTTCGCAACGCCTTTGCTGTTGTGCGCAGGTGACAAGGAAGGCAGCAACGCCATGACCATTGGTTGGGGTGCGGCAGGTAATGTATGGAGCTATGAGCCATGCATAACTGTCTATGTCGCAGAGAAGCGTTACACCCGTGAGTTCTTGGAAAAGGCGAAGTACTTCACTGTGATGAAGATTTCCGATGACGTTCTTGACTATATGGGAAGAAACAGCGGGCGGAATGGTGACAAGGCAAAGGCTCTTGGCTTGCACTTGGCCTATACCGCCAATGGTGCGCCTTACTACACTGAGGCAACAGAAGTCTACAAGTGCGAGATCGTGTATGGTGCACCGTTTGATGAGAAAGGATTCAGAAACAACACGCCAAAACAATTGTACAGCCATTTCTCTGCCGGAATACATTCAATGTATATTGGGCAGGTTGTTTCGGCTTGGAAGGAATAAAAAAAGAAAGAAGTATCATCACATGCACGACTACGAGTCATATCTTCGTGAAAAACTGCACAAGAGTATCGGTAAGACGGATGTTAACGAGATTGCCAGCATTGCACAAGTGAGTGATGCGGCAAAGCAAGCATTGTATAAGTTGATGTTTGACCCGGACAATCGTGTTGCCAAT
>CAZHZH010000128.1:0-3436 GCA_964537205.1 uncultured Bacteroidaceae bacterium | reverse complement strand
AGGCAAGTTTTGACTTGTTTAAATTTCTTGCTCGTAATACAATAGTTGAGTGGGCATTCAGTTATGACAGTGCGTCTCAACAAGGCGTTGTGAATACATTTCATAATGAGACAAGCGGTAAAGCAATATATGTGCCAGGTATGGACTGCTTCATTCACTCGCATCCTAATGATTATGCTGAGCCGAGTGAAAGTGATATTAGTACAGGAGTAGGCATGTATAATGCATCTAACATCGAAAATGCTCAATATGCATACGCAAACTTTAAAATATATCTGCCTCATATAGGAGTAGATGGAGAGATTATTGACATTACAGATGAAGTTATCTCCACCAGTAAAGCAAGTAACCGTAAACAAAATAGACCAGATGAATAACAAGTTGATCATATTATTTCTATATCTGCTTTTGTCGAGCCATATTGCCGCACAGATGCCTATAGCAAAAGGCAAATGCGGTGATAATGCGTATTGGGAGTTAAGGGATGACTCTCTGATTGTTTTTGGCAATGGTGCAACTAATGATTATTACGAACAGACCCCGTGGGATCAATATAATAACATTATTAAGCATATAGTGGTCAAAGATGGAATAACTACATTGGGCAACAAGTTGTTTTACAACTGTAAGACATGCCAGGCTATAACTATGGCGCATTCCGTACGGCTGATTAGTGATGTAGCCTTCGCACATTGTGAAAGCCTAAAAGAAATTGTCATTCCTGAAGGAGTCCGAGAATTGGGACGTAACGTATTCAGCGGATGTATCCGGCTTTTACGAATTTATATGCCGGCATCTGTAATAAAGATGGACGGGTTTTCATTCGGTTATTGTCCGTTTCTGACAGAACTCAAGATATCAGAGTCCAATCTTAAGTTTACAAGCGTTGACAACGCCATATACTCCAAGGACATGAAGTCTCTGATATATGTAAACGGCGGCAGGCGGGGTTCTTTTGCCATTCCCCCTATTGTGGAGAACATAAGAAGTGGTGCTTTATGCGACTGTGACGAGATTGCTGGCCTCACTATTCCTCAATCAGTGGTGGACATCGCCCCATACGCATTACCAAACGGAGTAAAGTTGATGGAAATATACAACCTAAGTTCTGTTAACATCATCAAGAAGAGGAAGCGCAAGGAAAAAAGCCGGAAATATCACAACCGCGTCGCGACTAACGCAAGGACAATACACCATTCAAAGCAAGAGCCGTCCATCATGGAAATGGAGGGGGACTTTATGTTCTGCGGCAACGAACTTATCTGCTATCTCGGCAATGACAACGTGATGGAACTGCCATGCAGCCATAAAGGGAAAAAATACAGCATAGCCCAGAACGCATTCAAGGACAGGTATGATATTTCAGAAGTCCTCATCCCAGAGTCTGTTGACTCTATAGGCGGCGGAGCTTTCTTTGGTTGTACAGGCCTGATGCGGCTTTCAATACCCAAAAGCGTCAAGAGCATAGGAAGGCGTGCATTTGATGGCTGTACAGGACTGACGCAATTGTCTATGTCGGAAGGTGTGAAGAACATAGATGAACTGGCCTTTCATAATTGTACCGGACTGACAAGGCTGTCCTTGCCAAGAAGCGTGCGAAGCATTGGCAAGCGATCCTTCTGCAGCTGTACGGGACTGGCTCAAATATCATTGCCGGAAGGGATCAGAAGCATTGGTGAATGGGCCGTCGGATATTGTCGGAACTTGAAATCAGTCAGCATCCCTTCATCCGTCAAGCACATTGACGGCAACCCCTTCATCAGCTGCGCATCCTTGGAAAACATCACTGTCAATCCACATAACAAATGGTATGACTCACGCGAAGGGTGCAACGCCATAATCCGGACAAAGACAAACTCTTTGGTTGCAGGATGTGCCGCCACTATAATACCTTCATCTGTAACCTTCATTGGAAGTTACGCCTTTGACGGGTGTGACAGCCTTTCTTCCATCGACCTGCCCTACGGACTAAGCGGAGTCGGTTTCTGTGCGTTCGCTGAGATGGCAAACCTTAAAAGAGTTCATTTTCCCGCATCACTTAAATATATAGGGGCATTCGCCTTTAGTGATTGTCCGAAACTACAATCAGTCGTACTCAATGAGGGATTGGAAGAAATCGATATATATGCGTTCCAACATGCGACAAGCTTAGAGGGAATTACCATTCCCGCATCTGTGAAAAAAATTAGCGATTATGCGTTCCAAGGTTGTCCTAATTTAACGAATATAGTCATTCGCAACCCGTCTACCATAGTCAGCGGCATAGCATTTAGCCGACAGATAGTGGTAAATTAATAACGTATAAACAGAAGCACATCTTTATATAATTCTTAATCACATAACAATCAACCAACGATTATGAGAGAATCATCAATGGCATTAGAGCATTATGTTGGAAGGATTTGACTTGCCATGAAAAGGCGTGGGATTATACCATGGTATAGTTTTTTGGTGACAAAGAAAAAAAGTGTCGAATTGTTTTGGCGGGTAATTATATTTACCGTATCTTTGCTGCAACAAAGGCGGTTCTCACAGGCAGGCCATAAAATACCTTTTCTCTAAAATTCATCAAACAAACAATAACAAACTACTGAACCATGGTAAAAGTTAGAAAGAAAAGTGATTCAGGGAAAAACGAGTACGGAAGTTTTGTGAAGGATGCATCCGAACTTAGAAATGCGAATTACCCATGGCACTGGAAGCAATATTTCGACCTTTTAGGCATCGACACAACAAAATGAGAAAGCTATGAATAAACAATTTTTTATCTGGAAGATACTCGCCACATCCATAGTGGCTTGTTTTGCGTGCATTGTGCAAACAGCATTAGCACAAACCCATGACCTTAAAGAAGTGAAAGTGGACGGGAATACCATGTACATGTCTACCGATTTGATAAATGTATACCAACAAAAGCCAGACACTCTTGTGCACTTCTATTACAACAATGACACCTCCATGGTGGGTCACAGTATGTATAAATATAAAGACTGGGAAGGTGCGGAACAGGAACTTTTTCATCTTCAAAATTCCGCCTTCGAAGCCTTATTATACGATTTGCTAAAAACTGATAATGACAGTATTAGTATTTCTTATTACAAGCGTGTTATAACAGAGAATGACAGTAGTATACGTTATTATGAGCGCACTTTAGCATTTCCCATTGCCAGAATGTTTGATCCAGATGAACAAGAATGCTTAATTGGCAAGCTAAAGCATAGAATCGGAATCCTTCTATTTTTAAGTCTTGATGGCAAAATTGCAAACGTAAGGCTTGAGATTCCCATTGAGTCGTATGGCACATGCCTGAGCAATGACAAGATATATGCCATACTCAAATTTGTAATGGAAGCAAATATTGTATTACCTCGATATACAAAGTTTTTGAAGACGAACCATGAAGCTTTGGAAAAGTATCAGGGACAGTGGAATTTTA
>CAZHZH010000127.1:0-3478 GCA_964537205.1 uncultured Bacteroidaceae bacterium | reverse complement strand
CACACTGACAGCAAAATTGCCGTCTTGCTCATTGTCAATTTTTTAATTCTGTTTTTTGTTTCCATCGTTTCTATATTAAATGATTTATATTATATAATTGATTGTATTTATTTATTCACGCTCCATCAAGTTTCAGAACTGCATGAGGTATCCCCCGCCGCTGTACGGGTCGGCGCAGATGAAGCCGAGCGGACGCGGGAACTCGTCGCAGTAGAATACCGACCACTTCGGAAGGCGCACCCGCAGCAGATGGAACACCGGTTTGAACGCGCCGCGCATGGAGTTGTCGAACACGCGCTATCGCCCGGCGATCTTGAACTTCAGTATGGCGTGCGACCAGGCTTTCTTTAAATAGGTCTCGTCGGTATAACGTCCGACATGCGTGGGGTCGGACTCAAGGTGGGTTGAACTCCGACACCGTTAATCAGACCTCGTTGACAGGTACCTCCTTTTCATGACGGTTTGCACCCTCTGGTCAACTCCCTTTTTAGCCGCCCGCAAGTTGCGGTTGAGCTTCTTCACCTGCTTCTCATCGCCGCCGAAGTCCTGGTTGTAGTATCCGCCGACGTTGAACCCCACGTACGTGCGGCTGAGGAAGGCGTCAATGTCGGGGATGACGTAGTGACACTGCACACAGTAGCCGAGCCGCCTCCAACTGGAACCTATCGACCCGCTGCCCAATTTGTCCAACCTCTGCCGCAGGACGAACTTGTCCATGAACTGGAAATCCAGCACGACGGAATCGCCATCCGTGGTGGTGAGCCTCATTGACGGACCGAACGCTATGCCCTTACCCCACGGCCTCTCTTGGAAGAGGAAGCGGACGACAAGCGTGTACCCGTCCTGAGTGCGGCTGAGGTACATTTTCGGATTGCCAAAGTCATAGCGTGCTGACCCGAGGGGATAGAGTCCCGACCTCGCCCAATAGTCGCTGTCGGAGTCGGCGTACCCGTATGTTTCATCATAATTCTCGCCCCAGTCCCGGTCGTCGATCAAGTTCTGGGCGTGAAGCATCAGGCCGCCACAAGAAAGTAGCCAGACGCACACTACCGCCAGTACGACCGCCTGCCGGTCTTTGTACATGCATGATATCAAATATCTTCGATTTGTATTTCGTCTATTAGTCAAGCCTTTCATCATGGTCCTACTGCCGTTGAATGTCGAATTTGATATGCAGTACGGCATGGGAATACGTTCTGTCAAAAAAAGTCGTGCTAAAGGTGAATGGAATGGCTCCTACCATCTCCATGGCCGTACTGACCACAGCGGAGACGGTCTCCGGCGGCATGTTCCTCCAGCCTTCCACGTCCAGCACAAGCAGAGGTTTTATGCTGCCGTCAGGTCTAATTATGCAGGCCAAGTCTGTTGTCGTGTTCACTCCCTTCAGCCTGTCGGGAGCATGCTCAGCCAACCATGCCGCGGCGAATTTCTCTATGCCTATAGTTTCGTCTGTCAGCATGGTGTAGCCGGATGAGTAATTGCGAGCTTCAAGTGGTGTTGGAACGTCGTTTACCATCATGCTGTAATCATACTCATATCTGGTGTCCGACTTCTCCACCAGCACGACACCATTTGGACACCCTCCCCTGTAATGGAACTTCACGAAATCTCCCGTATAGTACCCTATCAGGGCGAGGCTGTCTTCACCGAGTGTCAGGAACTCCCGGCGGCTTATCTCCACGCTGTCAAGGAGAATTAGAGGCTCATCGTTCCCGAAGAAGTTGAGCAGTTCATTGTTGCGGAACATATAGGTCTCGTATTCCCTGGCATCCATGAAGGACGTTCGCTTCCGTCTGTTGCTTATGATAATAATGACTCCAAGCCGGTCCTCCTCACTGCCTGACGCATATTGGCCGCATTCAGGAGGGAAGTCGAGCATAGTGTAGCAATCCAGAAAAGACAGAAACTCTCGTTTGCTTATTCTCTCATTCCTCGTGTCCTGCAATATGAACAAAGGGTCGGATTTTGGGAATCTGTGTTCAAGGAGGTCGATTTTCCAGAGTTGGTTGTTGAGGGTGTCATCAGCGTAGATGGCCATGTACGACTTGTCGTCCGCCGCCCTTCTGGCGAGATCCCTGCTCCACACTTGTATGGCTCCGTCTTTGGCGTAGTCGCCGTAAAGCAGCCGCGCGGTGTCGGGCGGAAGTACTGTCACCTTAATACCATCAGCCTTCAGGCTGGTGAACCCCTCATGGGACAGCGTGTCCAGTCCGTATGTTATCAGCGGCGACCTGCCCGCAAACTCATTTTCCAACAGCTGCCTCCTCGCCCGCCGTGTGTTCCCGGCGTGTTCCGTCTGTGCGGATACCGGGTTGAGGCCGTATAAGGCAAGTACTGTCAGCAGCGTTGTAATAATTCTTGTGTTCATAAAAAACGTTTTTTGTTATTGGGCGTATCACTATTTCCTGAAGTCGCCCTTGTTTATGGTCGTCTCGTACTCAAAATGGCCCTTATGGTAGGGATTCGACTCAAGTGGGGCGGTAAAGAGAAGCTTGAACGTGTAAGAGTCCGAGTCCTCATTGTAGGTGGTCTTCCTGACCTCACCTATTATTGAGCCCATCAGATAGTTCTCATTTTCCCCGTCATTCACGTTCACTCCAAAGGTGTGGAATCCGTCTGTATATACGGTATATGCGAATGTGCAACTCTGAGTTGGCTGGGTCTTGTCAACAAAGATGAAATCCACATATGTCAGGGTGTCGGCAGGCGCATTGTATCTGTCGGACACTTGCGCGTCACCGCTCACGCCCCTCGTCGCCGTCGCACGGGTCTTCAACTCGTCACCATAATAGATGTCGTCATCGTCGGCGGAGCATGCGCCTACGAAGTTTGCACACAGTGCCGTTGCTGCACATACTGACAGCAAAATAGCGGTCTTGCTTGTTTTAAAAGATTTTTTGATCATAATAATTGTTTGATTTGTTATTTGATTATTGTAGTATGCAATATTGAAATACGTAAACGTCTGTTTTTCATTTTCAGTTCACCAGGGTCGTGTCCTCCCTGCATCCCAGTTCACTATATGAATACGTCTTTGTGAACGTTTTCTGTTGGGACGTGGTCATATTATGGCTGTATTTCTGATCTTTATAGTGACAATACAAATACTTGAACGACAGTCTTATGTCATTGGTGTAAAGCCACTCACCTTGTGAACTGATGACGGAATATACGTCATACTCCGCGGTATATATCTTCCTATCGCCTTCAATGTAGCATTTGCGGTTTACCGGCTTTCCGTCATAGTGCGAGTTCTGCCTTATGCTTACGAGACTCCGTGTGGAATTTTCGTTGCCCGTCCACCCATTGCTCCATGATACCGTGAAATCGACGATGAATGAGTCTGCGACGGCAGCGTTGTCATCTTGGTGTGAGCCGGGCATCACGGGCACACCGACAAAGAACACGGGACCGATATCCTCGCTCGCGCTTCTCGTGGCGGCCGCATGGGTCTGCAGCTCGTCGCCCTTGTACTTGT
>CAZHZH010000126.1:0-3569 GCA_964537205.1 uncultured Bacteroidaceae bacterium | reverse complement strand
CCATAGCACTGAGGATTCACTCGCTTCGCTCGGAATGACGGTATGGGGTCGCCGCTTGAGAAAATCCGATTATTCCTTTGTCCATTACAAATAATATTGTATCTTTGCAAACGAAAAACAATTCACATTGAAAGATGACACAGATTGTATTGAATATAGAGGACAAAAGATTGGTTCCCAGTTTGAAGCTGATTCTGAGTGCAATCAAAGGTGTTACCATCGATAAGTTGGTAACCAATGATTCTGAGGAAGAAGAAAAGGCGTTTATTAAAGAAACCATTACCAAAGGTTTCCAAGAGGCTCGTGAAGGTCGATTCGCAGGAAAGAATCTCAAGTCTCTCGACGCTTTGGTTGATGAACTTCGGGTCGAGCAATAGAAAACTCAAAAGACTCCGATTTGTAAGATTTCTATTCCAGAATACTTAATTGGCATTTCCGCGTCTCGACGAGGCGCGGAATCTTTTATGTTGTGGTGTCAGCAAGTTCAGAGACATAAAATGAACTGCTGATGAACAAAACAAGACATATATGGACTTTGACGCTGACGGCACTGCTGCTGGCAGCCTGTTCTGCGACCGATATCGAGAGCGACGGGGATAACTACACTCCGTCTGATATCCCTATCGCCTTCGATGCCGAAGCCACAGGATATAAGGGAATTGAGACACGCAGCAGCTCGGACAATGGCGGCTATAAGGGACCGATTGTTGATTTGTCAACAATTCAAGATGCCGACAAAGGCGACGGCTTCGGCGTGCTGGCGCACTACAGCGGCAGCAGCAACTATGCCAGTTCCTATCCTGCCCCTAACTTCATGTACAACCAGCAGGTGACATACAACTCCACAAGTGGTACATGGGAGTACGACCCCGTGAAGTACTGGCCGAACAACGACGGTGATAAAATATCCTTCTTTGCTTACACCCCATATACCAAACTGGATGAAAGTTCCCACATTAAAGGCGGCAACAGTTATGGCATAGCCGCCATAACCAGCAACTCACTGTCCGGCTCATGGCCAAACATCCGTTGGCAGTTGGGCTACTATCCATACGGTTGGTCGACGGGTACAGAGAAGACCCATGACCTATGCTGGGGGGTCAATCCGGACACAGGTCTGCCATACACAGATCAAACCAAGCAGACCATAGATGAAACTGACCGCATAAAGTTCAAGTTCATACATGCCCTCTCACGTGTCGCTTTCTCCGTGCAGAAGGACTATGACGAAGAGATTTCTGGCGTGACGGTGACAGTCCGTTATCTCAGGATAGAAGGAAATTTCCCTGTACGCGCCAATCTTATATTATGCAACGACGTAGCCAATACCGCTTATTGGTATTATTACACAGACCTCAACGCTAACGGGCAAGCTGATGCGGGAGAGGTCGGAGTAGCGCAGGACACTACGATGGTGAAAAATGAGGAAGGTAATATGGTCGTAGGAACAACCAAGCCTTATGTCAGAGGGTGGACTATGCCTTCTGACATTACTGTTGAGAAAGGCGATGAAAACCGAAAGAATGTCTTCACGGGCACAACTCCAATAACACTTACAACATCATCAACATACGAGGATAAGGACAATAAGGCGAAAGAGTACTTCCTTATTATTCCCACCGAGCGCTTCGGCAGTGTGGATTACACCATATATGTGCAATATTTCATAACGCACGCTGACGGCACTGTAATGGAAAATTACGTGAAGAAGACCGTGTCCTTGAACTTGAAATGCAATACGCAGTACGAAATCAAGCTGAAGATAGGACTCGACAAACTGACCATCGACGGTATTACCGTGTCCGACTGGGACGACGTGACGGGAACTACGATCACGCTGGATGATAATGGCGTAGTAATGAACTGAAAGAACAAAGCATGATGACAGGCAGAAGAATACAAATCAGAATACTTGCAGCCGTGGGTCTGCTGACAGCCGCGGGATGTACCTCCGATGTTGACACGTTGGTGGATGGTGCCGAGGTGAACATCCCACTTACATTCTCAGCGACAACCGACGATGGCGCTGCCGTTACCCGTACTGCAACGACAACAAGTTCGGTACAGACTGACGGATTCGGCGTCTTTGCCAGCTATCAGCGCACCACCGGATGGTATCCGGAAGGCAAAGAGTCAAAACTGGAGTACTTGTACAACGAGGAGGTCACATATAACGGCTCTGCATGGACATATACTAACGAAAGATACTGGCCCAACGAGCGCGGCACTTATTCGGGCAACTCTACATCGGGCTTCGGCGGTACTGCATCTGTCACCTTCCTCGCTTACGCCCCGTATGTCAAATCGGCACGCACGACAGGCATCACATCATTGCCTGCGAAGAGCGGAACCTCAACTCTGATAGGCTACAAACTTGACGACACCAATGAAAATAGCATCGACCTGTGCATCGGCCTCTGCTCAAAGGACGCTGTCGGCAAACTTGAATGGTTCGGTAACAGCACAATCAACAATATAACCTCTTCGGAAGTGGGCAAGACCTATCTGGCACTCGTCCGCCCGAAGTCTGTCAACACCGCGGTGCCGTTCACCTTCTATCATGCACTGTCCGCCATCCGTCTTCAGGTGGCAGGGCAAAATCCGGCGACGGGCTATCGCTATGCGTTGGAAAGCATAGAGATAGGCAAGGGGCAGTTTTGCAAAAGCGGTAACGTCAATATGATGATTAATCCGGTGTTAACAGGTGCTGTTGCCGGGGAGCTCAGTTGGAGTGATCGTAGCGGTGATGGTGAACTGCTTCTTGGCGGCGGTACGACAGCCGGCGTGAACACTGCACGGAGCATCAAAGCCGACTTGCTATACAACAACAACGCAAGCGACTTCACAGGTACATCACCCACGCACAGCGGCATGACAAGCACCCTACAATACGTGACAAGCGGCGGTGCCGACGACCTGTTCTATGTGATTCCGTCAAATATGGAAATACCCGTGGAGGTGAAGTACGTCGCCATAAACACCACCGACGGCACTGTATCGTCCGGCCACACCGCCTCCGCCAACATCGTCATCGACATGGCGAGCAACAAACGCTATACCATCAACCTCACCCTCGACCTCGTCAACGAGAAACTGTACACGGGATATGCTACGGCACAGACGATAACTGCCGGCACGACCGGGGGATCGGTTAACGGACAAAGTACATACAGCAATACTTATTCCGCCAGCAACTTTGCCAATGTTCATGTGGGAGACAAGATAGTGGTCAATTATGAACGCTCAAACAATGTTTGGAGTTGGATGTCTTTGTACAAGAGCGACCATAGTGCTAATCTCTTGGACATCAGTGATATAAAATATGACAATACAGAAGATACAAGCTGGGAAGTAACGATAACCTCGGATTTGTTGACCGAACTGCAAGCCAACGGCATGTGTGTCTATTTCTATTCTGTTGATTCATCCGACCCTCTTGTTCTTAAAAACGTGAAACTCATTACGTACCCTTCCGTCACATTGTATGAAGGAAACAATGTATATAGCAGCGGGCGGGCGGCTTCGGATGGCAGTAATACGACCATTTTAGCTTCTACATTATCAGATAA
>CAZHZH010000125.1:0-3679 GCA_964537205.1 uncultured Bacteroidaceae bacterium | reverse complement strand
GGTTTCCATATCAGTATTTACGGCTTATCGTGATTGCCAATGAGCAGCAGGTCATAATGATGCCGAGCAGACAGACTCCGTTCCAACCGACAAGGCCAAGTGCCGCACCTGCAAGGAAAGTGCCTATTGACCCACCAATGAACATACAGCCCATGAATACAGTGTTCACACGGCTGACTGCTGTCTGCACACGGGAAAACATATAAGTCTGGTTAGTAACGTTGCAAGCCTGAACGCCTCCGTCGATCAGCACGACGCCGAGTACCATTCCGGAATAAGTGTCCTGCAACAGCCACATGCTGAACCAGGCCAGCAGAACTGCTGTAGCTCCGTAAAGGTTCATCCTGCGTGTGCCTACCTTGTGGACGAGACCACCCACACCCGAAGCCACAAGCGCACCAGCTATTCCGCACAGTCCGAACATTCCAACGACATCGGCTCCGGCGTGGAAGGGCGCACCCGCCATGTGGAAGGATATCGTACTCCACATTGCCTGGAACGTGCCAAAGACAAGTCCCGAGCGTACTGCGCATATTGCCACATCGTGTTCGTTGCGGACAAGTCGGATTATTGAAAGGAGCAAGTTCTTATATGATCCTTTGTATGTAGGGGCGACATTCGGCATCCGCCACATGATAAACAACGTACAGCATACCATCACCGCCGTCGCTATCCAAAACACCCGGCGCCAGCCCCAAAGCTCGCCGATGAATCCGCTCAATACCCGTGACATCAGCATTCCGATGAGAATGCCGGACACCATATAGCCTACGTTTCGTGACTTGTTCTCGGGCTTAGACAACAATGACACCATCGGAACAAGTATTTGAGCGGCACAAATTCCAATTCCTACAAGGACGCATGAGCCAAGCACCATGGTTACGTTTGGCGAGACGGCTGTCATGAACAGACCAAGAAGCAATATTCCGTAAATGACAAGCATAAGCCGCTTGCGGTTGAACATGTCGCCCGTCGGCACAAGGAAGAGTATCGCCAAAGTGTAGCCTGCCTGAGTGAGAGTCGTAGCGAGGTTTGCTACGAACTGAGTTGTTCCAAAATCACCTTGCAGTTGTTCGGCGAGAGGCTGAAAGAAGCACAGGTTTGCGATAGACAGCGCGGCTGTCAGTGTGAGGCCTACCAGCAGTCCTGCCGATATGCCCTCGTTTTGTTTTGCGTAATTTGTCAATTCTTCATGAACCACTTTTTATAGTCCGATGCAAAGTTACTACTTTTATTTGAGATTGTAGTTACTCAGTTCCACCAAATTACCGTCAGGGTCTCTGAGGTATAGGCTGTGCATTGTGCCGTGTGCGCCGTGCCTTTCAACAATGTCGCTGATTATCGGGGCTTTCTTTGCTTCCAATTCTTACTTTATTTCCCTCAAGTCGCCATCAACAATTAGGCAGAAGTCTTGTGAGCCGAATGTTGTATGTATATATACCTCCTTGCTTTCCAGTTAATATTCATAGTTTTCTAATAGTTGTACTTCTTTCGATAATGAATAAGCAGTGATGCGCTGACTATCAAGGCAAGGACTTCCGCTATTGGGGCTGAGAGCCAAATGCCGTTGATGCCGAGAACAAGAGGCAGGATAATGACACAGCCTGTCTCACAAATTAAAGTGCGGGCAAGGGAGATTACGGCAGAGACGACACCGTTGTTCAACGCAGTGAAGAATGACGATGCCCAGATGTTGAAGCCTGCCAACAAAAAAGAGATGCCATAAAGCATGAATGCCTCGGTAGTGAAGTCAAGAAGTTCGTGATCATAGCCGACGAATATCGCCGCCAACGGTCGCGCTGTTATCTCGGCTATAGCACAGAGTATTATGCCCGTAGCACCGATAATCCTCAAGCCTTTCTTGCGGAGGCTCTGTAGTTCGTCTGTATCATCCGCGCCATAATGATAGCTTACTATTGGCGCAGTTCCCATGCTGTAACCGATGTAGATCGTGAAGAACACGTAGGTGATATACTGGATTACTCCGTATGCCGCCACGCCGTCCTCGCCGACATAGCGCATGAGTTGGAAGTTGTAGCAAAGGGCGACCACTGACATTGAGATATTGCTCATGAACTCCGACATACCGTTAGTAGATGTCTGGAACAATGCTCGTCTGTTGAACTTAGTCCTGCCCAGTCGCAGTTGTGCGTCTTTTGAGAAGAAGAAATAGAACAGCGGCACAAGTCCGCCAACAGCTTCCGATGCTGCTGTGGCGTATGCGGCCCCCTCCACTCCCCAATGAAAAACGATGATGAAGAGTGCGTCGAGGACGATGTTGGCTATCCCCGCACCCAAAGTGATATAAAGTCCGAAGTTTGGTCGCTCAGCGGTTACAAGGAGTGACTGAAAGGCGAATTGCAGGGAATAAACGGGCAACATTAGTATGAGGATTCTGCCGTATCTGACGCAATAGTCCATCATTTCGCCTTCGGCTCCAAGCATTATAGCAATATCACGCAGGAAGCAGAGTCCTATTATTGAGATGACAACCATGATGGCTATCAACGAGTAGACAATCAAAGAGAAAATGCTGTTTGCCTTCTTTTTGTCACCCTCGCCGAGAATCTTAGCCACCAGTGCACTGCCTCCCGTTCCAAACATGAAGCCCACAGAGCCGCTTATCATTAGAAACGGCATAATCAGGTTGATGCTTGCAAACGGTGTCTTGCCTATGAAGTTGGAGACGAACAGTCCGTCGACAACGCTGTAAAGGCTACCGACAACCATCATGATGATTGACGGCATAGCGAAGCGCATTAGCTTCTTGTAGTTGAAGTGATCAGATAATTGTATATTCATAACGGGTGCAAAGTTACTATTTTTTTCACTATCCTCCTTTTGTACTTCATTATCTTCGGGGAAACAACTCCGGTTGCTTTGGCATTGTACACTTATTCTTCGCCACAACCTTATTTAATGCCTGATAAATTTGTCATCCTTGGCTGGCGGTCCGTCCTCGTCCTTGACATAACGCACGACTTTCATGTGCAAATCGTATTTGTCACGCAGTCTGGCAAGAGATTTCATCATTGGTGAGGCATGATGCGCGTCGATAGCCTCCTGACTTTCCCAGCTGTCGATGAGAAGCACCGTCTCTGGGTCGGAAAGTGAAACGTAATAGTCATAGCCAAGGTTGCCCTGCTCATGACGGATGGAGTCAGCCGTGCCGCTACTCTCCATTTCCTCTACAAATTTCCTTGCACTGCCATTCTTGCCTGTGTAGGACAGGTTTACTGTTATCGCCTTACTCATAGTCGTTTCGTTTTGTCCGTTATCATTCTCACTTTGCTGAGCGTTCACATTCACTGTCATCGCAAGCATTATTAGGATAATGCCAATTCTGAATTTTGTATTCATCCTCATTAGTATTACACTTTTTATTATTTGTGACCTTAGTCTTGTTCGTCTATTTTGTCCATCTTAGGGAGGAATGCCGCGATGATGACCATCAAAGGACGGAGCGTGTGTATCTGAAACACAAGTCCGACGCTTGTCCCGTCTTCCGAAGAAAGCACCGCCTGTGACTACCGTACCGAAAGAGGAACCATAGAACAATCCTGCTATCACGCCAAATACATTGAATTGAATTCTCTAAGCCGTCAGTTGGTTACGGTATTCGGTCGGTGTCATGCCTGTCTCCTGCTTGAACATGCGGCTCATGTGCTGGGGATACTGG
>CAZHZH010000124.1:0-3773 GCA_964537205.1 uncultured Bacteroidaceae bacterium | reverse complement strand
AGTCGTACAGCGTAAGTTTCTGCAGCTCATAATAGCTGGTCCAATAAGTCTGCAACTGGCGCAGATATTGTGTGTTGGCGCTTTCCATCTCCTGCTGTGCCGTATTTAGTTCCGTCACGCTGATAGAGCCTGCGCTGAATAGCCGTTTGCTGATTTCATAACGTTCGGCGGATATGTCCTGCGCCCTAAGTGCGTTTTTGCATTGCATCTGCTGGCTGTTAAACAGTTTCACTTTTTGGTTGACCGTCTGTATTAATTCTATTTCCGACTGCTCGGCTTCCGTGCGTGCGATTTCCAACTGCGCCTCTGCCATGTTGACACGCCCCCGGCTCATTCCCCAGTCGAATATCGGCAAAGTTACAGTTAGACCGACAATCTCGTTGTCCTTCAGTCGCGAGTAAGCGTCTTTGAACTTGTCCGCGCTTTGAGTGAATCCGATTTCACTATGCAATTGTATTTGCAATCCTTTTTGTGACTTGATTTTAGCGAGGTTCTCTTCCGACTCAAGCAATGACAGTTCCTGCTCATGGACGAATGAGGAGTTCTCCTTTGCCTTCTGCAACACCATGTCAGCGTCAATCAGCAGTTCCGGAGTTGAATATGGTGCGATAAGTTCCACTCCCTCATAGTCCGTTATTCTCAAATACGAGAACAGGCTGAATAGTTTGTCTTCGAGAGTCAGTTTGTTTTCATTGACCGCGACCTGTTCGTTTAGTAGGGCGAGTTCCATTTGCAGAATGTCACTTTTGTTCAAAGTGCCGAGTTCAAAACGCTTCTTCGCCATTTCGTACAGCGTGTTTCGGTCTTCATAGCTTTTGAGGCTTTGTTTGTAAGAGGATTGCGCGTCGAGTACGGCAAAAAACAAGGATGCGGTATTCAGCGTGATACTCTCAAGAGCCTCCATATATGTTTTTTCGGCAATCAGGTACTTCTTTGGCTCTATACGTTTTTCCCATTTCAGTTCGTTATACGACTGCAAAGGCTGTGTGTAGCTGATCCGTATCGGTTGTGTATTGTAAGTAGTCAGGTCATAGTCGAACTGGTCCAGCCTGTACAGGTACGACTGCAAGGAGACTGTTCCGCCCGTAGCCACAATGCGTTGGTCGAGCGACAGCGTCAGATAATTCGACAGGGAGTTGTTCTCCACATAATTAATTTTACCGTCATCAGAATTCCTGGCTTCCACAATTGAGCGGTCATAATTCAGCAAACTGCCCGAAAGCGACATCGAAGGCAGCAATTCGGCCTTGTAAGAGCGGTAGGTCCAATAGCTGGTAAGGAAATTAAACCGTGCTATTTGTGCCGCATACGAACGTTCCCGTGCAATCTGCACCACGTCGTTCAGTCCCAATCGTATCTGCGCGTCATTATTCACCGCATATATGCAGGCAAGTATCAGTGCTATAAGTGTCTTCCTCATTACTACTTCTTTTGATAGTTCTTTAATAGGTCTGCCGCGTCAGTCCGCATCTTCTTTGTCGCAGGAGACTCGCGTTTGGGTACGAATTCCATGATTTGTCTCGCCATCTGACGCATGTCGTTTGTCTTTCCACAATCCCTGTACAACGTCATCCTGCAATATAGCGGATACATGCGGTTGGGCAGTCGCCAATATGCCTCTTTGTACGCGCAGTCGGCCAAGTCGGCGAACCCCATCGCCCTATAGTTGTTGCCTTGCAGTATGGCAAACATCGGGTCGGCGCTCACCTTCTGACCACGTAGCAGGACGGCGTTGCTCTCATTCCATCGTCCGTTCTTCCTTAACGCCTGCGCATAGTCGAAAAGAAAGTCCGCCTTGTCAGCCATAACGGGCATCAGCGCATAGTAGTCGTCAAGGAATGCCTTGTCAGTCATCCCCGCCATTTGTCTGTAAGATTCTTTATGGTTATAGCGGTTAATGTCATGCATAATGAGAAGTATTTCCGCAAAGATACATAAAAAACAACAGACAAAACGAACAAAAGCACGACTTTTTACAAATCTGCATATTGTCCTTTTGTTGAAAACGTGCGATTTCATTTTATGTGCTACAACTCCGCCACCATCCGACAGTCCGCACGCCATCATGACGAACAGTATACGGAACTCCCACATATCCGACGTATACGAGAAGCAGGAAAAAACAATCAGCGCAATCAGTCCATACGCCATTGGTGATTTCTTCTTCCACAACAATACAAGGGCGCACAGGGAAATACCAATCCAGATGACTAAGCCCGCGACGCCCTGCTCCACCCCGATTTTCAATATCTCGCAGAACGAGTTCCCCGGTACTTCTGCCACGTTCCTCCACGCATTCATTCCGTTTGTATTCTTGAAGAACGATGTCATCTCGTCTCCATACGCCGACAGATAACTACCAACCCCACTGCCTGTCAACAGATGGTTGATTGCGGCTTTGCCGGATATGTATGCCATAAACAGCCTTCCATCTGCAGAGGCTTGCTTTGAAAAATATAAAGGTACTGATACGATCAATATCAATATCAATGCCATCCCCCACAATACATACTTCCTATATTTGTTCCAAAACAGACAGGCCATTGATACCGCGACTGCGAGCCATGCCGCCCTGCTCCATGTAGCAGGCAACACACACAGGCATACCAACGCTGCGACAAGCCACACCTTTCTCCTGGTGTTTATATATTCAGACATGAATATGGAAAATACCACGGCAAGGAATCCGCCGTATGGACCAGGATTATCAAATGTCCCTGTCAGAGAATACAACAGATGATTCGAACGTTGGACACCCGTCATTTGCAATACGCCTGTGACAACTTCGTGAGCCGCCCATATAAGCAAGATTAGCATGACCCAGTTGCTGATTGGCGGCAACGTCCTTATTATTCCATAGAGCAACAGCATCACCGTACCGTCGATGACGATTTGGGCGCACGGGCTGTCTGTCACTACGTATGCGCTCACAATCATGCACAACCATGCGGCAACTACCAATATGTCAAGTGTCCGTGTCCTCATATCGTCATCAATTCCTTCTCGTCCGGCCTTATCACAAGTTTCACTACACCCACGACGTACTCTTCAGGCACCAGTCCCCAATATCGTGAGTCATTTGAGTTCAGTACGTTGTCGCCCGCCATGAAATAATAGTTGTGTAAGAAGCGGTGGCGCGTTAATGGCCTGTCCCCTGCCGCCACAGTTCCTTTGTCCCAATCAATAGTGAGAGGACTGCCAGTCTCCCATTCCAACAGAATCCTGTAGAGCGTGGCCTCATACGGAGTGATTTTGATGACATCGCCGGCTCTCGGGATATACATTGGTCCGAAGTTGCGTATGTTCCAACTAAAATGCTCGTCGAAAGGTATGGTTGCAAGCGAAGGAGGATATACGGTTGAATCTGTAAGCGCGGCGAGTTTGCCTTGCTCGGATTCCAATCCGAGGATGCCGTCATAATGGTCGTTCCTGTACCAACCGTCAACAATGCTCAGGCTGTCTCCCGGAAGTCCTACAATACGTTTGCAATACACTTGGTTGATAACAAAACTGACCTTCCAATCATGATACGGATAGTTGAAAACTACGACATCATTATGCCTCAAATCCCTCATTCCGTTCGTACGCCACGCTTCAAGCTCTTGTCCGTTCTTGTCAAACTCAAACTCTGTGTATATTCTGGCTCCCATAATCATTTTGTTTACCACGATCTCATCACCAGGCATCAACGTGGGTGTCATCGAATGTGATGGGACTTTGAAATAATCGAACAAAAACGCGCGCATGAGCAACCAAACGCCAATCAACAAAGG
>CAZHZH010000123.1:0-3799 GCA_964537205.1 uncultured Bacteroidaceae bacterium | reverse complement strand
CAAGGCAAATGTTTGAAGTATCATCCAAGCGGCGACCCTGCGCGGGTCGGGGGTGTGGGTGTATCGTACACCCCCAGTCAGCCTGCGGCATGACAGAGGGTTACTAAGCGATGAGCCCGACGGGCTCAGTGAGATAGTGCCAATGCGGCTTTGATTAGCCTGGCGGGCTAACCGTCCCAAGTAACCCGCCGTCATGTCCATAGGACTGACAGTGGGTCTGCACGTCCTATAGTACCATGACCCGCGCAGGGTCACCGCTTGACACACCTCGGCGAAATGCCATATGCATAGAGGCATAATCACCTCACGCTTCGATACCATGGTTTAATATTGAGATGTATATACGACTCCAACCGCGGACAGCATACATCAAGTCACTCGTGGCCATACATTGCAGAGAACTGCATTTCAATAATGCGGTCCAACTGTCCTACAAGGTAAAATGGCAGATTAATTAGAGTGTATTCTTTATTGTTTGGAGAAGGTGTTAAGACCTTTTGCACCCCGAATTCACCACTCCACACGCGCACCGCTATAACATAGTTTTCTGATATATTCACAAAAGAGTGAAGGGAGCGGAAATGAGAGTTGGTTCCTGACTTTACCTCTATTGGAATAATATGCGAGCCGTATTGCCAGACAAAATCTACTTCAGCAGTTGTGCCCTTCTTGTCACGCATCCAATAATACTGCTCATCGCGCATATTGCGGTCTAAAACTACACGCAATTCCTGAGCTACAATCTGTTCGGCAGCATATCCACGCCACGTGTCAAGCAAATCTTTATTTTGTAAGTATTCAATTTGAATGTCCGCAAAGAAATTCACGAGACCAGAATCCAACCATATCAATTTGGGCGATCGCACAGACGACGGCACAGCTGGAACCTGAGTAGATGTAATCGGATAATTCAAAGACAGGATGAAAGCCCTTTGTAGGATATCCATGGCTTCGTGTACTTGTGTCGCCGTATAGCTACTGCCAGCGAAATGAGTATAAGTAATCGATTGCCCAGCCTTTGTCCACCCATATTGTAGAATATGTCGCATTACTGCCATTTGGACATTGCCCCTTGCATATCGCTCGACATCCTCTGCATAACTAGTTTGAAGGGAACGGTATACAGAGGAAACAGCCTCAACATCATGTGTGTCCAAATACATGGTTACGGCTTCCGGCATGCCTCCAATAAGCGCATATTGGCTGAAACGTCTGTTTAATGCGTTATGCATCATTGCGTCCACTTTCATGCCCTGTAATTGCTGAACCCATTCCTCACCGTCTGCAGCATTTAAAAACTCCACGAAACAGAACGGGCGCAACGTCATATATTCCACTCGTCCGACAGGAAAAGACGCATGTTTGCGTACAAGAGTTTGCAATCTTGAACCGGCGGCTATAACATACAACCATGATGCCTCCTCGAAAAAATATCGCAACATAGTTACGGCTTTCTCTTCCTCCTGTATCTCGTCAATGAACAAAAGAGTGTCTCCACAATCCGATTTTCTCAAGTGGTTACGCAGAAACAAGTAATTTATTATGCCATTGACACTATCGTATTTTTTGAAGATTTCAGCATCGTTTGTAATTTCAAGATTGAGATATATAAAGTGATCAAACTCTTTGCCAAAATCTTTTACAAGAGTCGTTTTGCCAACCTGTCTTGCTCCTCGCAATATTAAAGGTTTTCGGTTCGTCTTTTTCTTCCATGCCCTCAGTTGGGCTATAATCAGTCTTGTGTACATACAATATTGCCATATTACATCATGCAAATATAAACATAAACTCTAAAACATAGGCAACAGCCCAATGAAAATCTTCTAAAACATAGGCAACATTTGTCGTTTCATCATATTATTCAGAACTGACAGAGGGCTTGACAGTGTACCCAACAAGAAAATCCGTGAAAGGTCGCCGCTTAGTCACACCTCGGCGAAATGCCAAATGCATCACTAAAAAAAAGGAACCCAGACCCAAGTCCGAGTTCCTTCCTATAATTGTTGTTTAAGGGTTCCACATTCCGTGAATCCCGGTGCAAAGGTACGAATGTTTCACACAACAACAAAATTATTTCAGTTGCATTTAGTTGCATTTTTATTATGTGAAGAAACTACTTAGCGATATTTTTTTCAAGGATTTTTTTCGAGAACAATTCTTTCTAAAGAATAATTCGTATCTTTGCACACGATTTTGATTAAAAATCGAGGATAACGATCTCGATAATGAATAAAAATCAAGGATCAAAACAGCTAACAAGGCATCAATATGTTAAATCGGATTCTACAGCTTGCAAATGAATTAGACGGCAGCATATTCCTTTTTGGAGCGCGTCAAACGGGAAAGACCACAATACTTCATAAACAATTTCCCAATGCCATATTTATAGACTTGCTTGACACAAGTGTCAAAGCGAGACTTCGCCGTCGTCCCGTACAACTCTACGAGATGTTGTGCGACAAACCAGAACACACAATAGTAATCATTGACGAGGTACCCGAGGTGCCAGAACTGCTCAATGAAGTCCATAGGCTTATCGCGGAGCGTAATATCCTCTTTATACTCTGTGGATCAAGTGCCAGAAAACTAAAACGCAAGGGACACAACACCCTTGGAGGGCGTGCCTTCCCTGTATTCCTATATCCGTTAGTCAGCGCAGAGATTCCTGACTTTGACATTGACCATGCCGTCAATTATGGAATGCTGCCTCCGCACTATCTTGCACAGAATCCCGAACGGCGTTTGTCGGCGTATATCGATATTTACCTAAAAGAGGAAATTAAGCAAGAGGCTCTTGTACGCAGCTTAGACACATTCCAACGTTTTCTTGAAATAGCGGCGATGACCGATGGAGAAATCATCAACAACCAGAACATCGCACAGGAATGCGGAGTTCATGCCACTACAGTGAGCGCATACTTTGACATTCTTGAAGACACACTTATCGGCTACCGCATACCGGCCTACACAAAGACCATGAAGCGCAGATTGGTACAAGCTCCACGATTCTATTATTTTGACGTTGGCATTGCGAATCACCTGCTTCACCGTAAGAATCTTCTGAGAGGAACAACCGACTATGGTCACGCATTCGAACATCTAATAATCCAAGAAATTTATGCATACCTACACTACCATCATTCAGAAGAGAAACTGTCATATTGGCGCACATATACAGGCATTGAAGTTGATGCCGTCATTGGCAATGCCAGAGTTGCCATCGAAATAAAGTCGGTAGAGGAAGTCTTGCCACGACATATAAAAGGATTACAGGCATTTGGAGAGGAACACCCTCAAAGTCGCAGGATCATCGTGTCGCTTGACAAGCTCAACCGTCATATGGGATATATAGAATGTCTCTACGTCCTTGATTTCCTCAAACAGCTGTGGGCTTCACAAGTGTAGTCCAAATACGATCATAGATTCATACTACGAATCAGTCCAAGGCGTCATATCTATACTTGATAAGGATGATCAAGGGTCAGTAGAAAATCAGTGGGGATAATATTTTCATGTACAAAAATTATATCTAACTTTGTGTTATGGAAAAGGAACATTTACAGATGCTGGCGCAGATAGTTCTGCCCGCACAGATACTAGATTACTTTACAATTGTAGGCATAGAACAGACAGAATCGGAGATACATATAAGCCTTGATGAGAAGATGAGTCCCGAGCTGAGTGGAGATGTCCATTTTGAATCCAAAGGCTTTATGGAGGCTGTCAGTGTCACGGATTTCCCTATAAGAGATCACAAGGTGATTCTTCGTGTTCGACGCTGGCGCTGGACCGATACCCG
>CAZHZH010000122.1:0-3842 GCA_964537205.1 uncultured Bacteroidaceae bacterium | reverse complement strand
TGAAATAATCGAACAAAAACGCGCGCATGAGCAACCAAACGCCAATCAACAAAGGTACTAATGCAACTGCAAACACATAGAGTCTGATTTCCCTCCATACCGTGAGTAAAAACGACAGTGTAAAGTATTTACGTATTCTCAAACGACGCATCCTTGCTCAGTGGGTTTAAAACTGCATTAAGACTCCTTCTCCTGTATCGGCATCCTGCTGTATGAAGCCATACGGACTCTTTAGTATGTCGTCATATAAAACCGTCCACTTCGGCAACCTTACGTCCAAGAGATGGAAATCGGGGCGGAAGTCACCACCACGCATCGACTCTTCATATACCTTGTATTCACCGGTCTTCGGGTTGAATCCCCACAATACGGCCGTACCCTTCAGCTTATGCCATCGGCTGCCGCTCCAATAGTAGGTTGTCATCGGTCGGCGCAGTTTCCCCTCCTTCACCTTGTCGCGGTAAGCCAGACGATACAATATGGTGTCACCCGACAAGCCGTATGGTTGGATGCGGTCTCTCACGTCGACTATGCCGTCGCTGCCGACCAATGTGAAGGCATGACCAAATGTTCGTACACTGTCGCCGTCAGCATACCCAATGCGATACCATTGACGTATTGTCGCGTCTGCAAACCTCACACTGTCACCATTCACCAATCCTTCGCGCACAGGAATCCATTTCCAATCATGGAAACGACATAGGAACAAATATTTCTCACGACGAAGGCTGTCAGGCACAGGCATCGTCAAGTTGAACGTCCTGCACATCCTCGACGTTATGTCAGTACGTGTCACCGGACTTGCGAACTTCTTCAGCGTTGCATTGTCAAGACATTCTTTAAGCAGGTCAACACGCGACGGGTCAGCCGCATAATCAATCTCCCACACTCTCCACGCCGCCATCGAGTCTTTCGGCTCACCCATGTAAATCACTGTATCGCCGACAGTGGCACGGAATTCCCTTTGGTTGCTACCGACAGCGGGGAACAAGACAGTATAATGAGGCACTTCCGTAAACCGCCAGTTTATCTCCATAGTGGCACAAGGAATACCGCACGCCCTCATTACAAGTGTCGTGTAGTGTGCGCAACCTTTGCATTCCATCCAGTGCAACCGCTCCATCATTTCCGGAGTGAGATAACTACGGCACACGAGTCCCATGCTACCTCCGTATGACACCTCGCGCCGTATGCAGCGCAACAGGTAGTCTACCACACTGCGCATATCCGACGGATCCGCCACCGAATCCGTTATGCTTGCCTCGTATTTTTCTTTGAACAGCCGTCTCCATCCATTC
Source organism: uncultured Bacteroidaceae bacterium (assembly GCA_964537205.1). Taxonomy (GTDB): domain Bacteria; phylum Bacteroidota; class Bacteroidia; order Bacteroidales; family Bacteroidaceae; genus Colivivens. The sequence goes on along the minus strand of CAZHZH010000122.1, from coordinate 2,544 downwards.
AGTTCCTCATCTCCGTTGCGATACGGAAGTATGTAGCGGCAGAAGTCGTCGAAGCCGACACCCTTTGCCCACGGCCGTTGCCATGAATCAAAGGCAAGGTCTATGTTTTCGCGTAAATAGTCCTCAGTTATGGTGTCACGATCGAGTACGGGCTTGGATGACATGACTTGCACATTCAAACTGTCGAAGAAAGCTCGGAACACTGAATCACCACGCAAGGAGTCTATAGCCAAGGCGTCTTCGTACGATGGTTCAAACTCCTTGCTTAGTTGCCGTTTAACGCCAAAGTGCCATTTGGAGTTGTCCATCAGATATTCAGCGGCACGTTCCTTCAACGTGTCACCTGTCTGGTGGTAGTATGCCACCACCCTCTCAAACGTCGTCTCCTCCCCAAGGGAACACGAGTACAATATGCATGCAACTACAATCCCTGTACACAAATGCCAAGAGCCTTTAGATCTATTCATCACTCCACTATCTTTCTTTATTTATCTCTTTGCCATATCTTTCCAACACAGTTTTATCTGCCAATGGATTGCCATTAACAATAATATTATTTGCCTTGTCTATTAGAAAAACTTGTGTCGAATATAATTCCACTGAGGAATTCTCTTTGATAAAAATACCTGCGGTGTCTATAACAATTGTATTATTCGTTCTCAGAGAACGTATGCCGTATCGTAATTTCTTAACATTCTCTTTCGTTACTTCGAACAGAGTTATCATGTTAATGCCTTGTTCCCTGGCAAAGTCCGCATATAAAGGGTATTGTTCCAATGAGCAGTCAATGCACATGTCCACATACATGTACAGGAACATTGTATATGCACCTTCGCCCGTAGCCGTCTGGTTGTTGGCAGGCATTGGATTTATTACTTCCACATTCTCAGATGACAATGTAATCTGTCCATAATCAGATTTCGAAGACTCATTTCTGCTCGTACATGAGATTATGGACAGAAATGTTAAACAACAAATGATTGTAATAATTCTATTCATTTAAGTACTTGATTATTGCAAGCTGTCCGTTCTCCCAGTCAGGCTCCCTTGTATAGCCGACCTTGATTTGAGTCGTGTCTATAGGCATGTCATCCTTGGAGATGAATTCGGCAAATAAACAACTGCTGTCATCAGAAATTTCTGGATATGATGAGAAATACCAAAATCCTTCTTTTTGCAAATCCAAGTTTTCTTTTCCTAATACACACGCGCGAACAACGCCTCGAAAGCTATATGTCATGATATAAGAATCGTTGGTATTTACAAAAGACTCCACTTCCGGAGGACAAAGCTGTATGCGCTCCTTAGTCTCATACATCCGATTTTCTTTCATCCTTGCCTCGATTTTCTCCTTGTCGGGATAATCGATAGTGAACAACACTTCAGCATTGTTACCATCCACCTCATACATCCTATCCCCTCCTTCTGGGAAGTAAAACAGTTTGCCGTCAGTCTTAAAGAACGTTGTACATGCTACAGGGCAAGAAGGCAATTCCCCTTCGCTGATTATCTGCTTCCAAACTCCGTCATGTAATACATATAATGTCCTATCTTCTTCTGTATAGCCAAACAAATTGCCGCCATAACAAGCGAGGCTCGTGAAATCCTTATCCGTGTCTATCACCCGGTGAACCCTACCTTTCATATCAGCGACTATAATCTTGCTGTTAGGCTCGCACAACACATAGATGCTGTCCTCTGTGATGTCAAAATCAAGAATTGTCAAATATTCGTTATGGGCGTTTCCCTGTCTATTGAATGTGGCGACGCTGTTGCCATCCAAATCAAAAACAGATAATAGGTCTGACATATCATTCATCATAACGTAATAATGGCTGTTGCGTCTTATTTGAGATACCGTTCCAAGAACATTGACAGAATCCTCGTCCATTGTAATTACCTGAGCAGAACTCCAAATATCCTTTGCACATATTTTCTCTTGGGATGTACCAATTTCAATATTCTTTTGTTTTTCATTAGTACTGCCATTGTTGCATGCGACAAAAAGAAATACACAGGCAAAGACTAATAATGCCGTCTTATTCATCATTAATTAGATTTTAGAAGAAATCAACAACAAAATGTCGTTGCAAGTTACTTGGTTACCCTTTTCACATGGTCCAAATCCATGTTTCTTTTCATGATTAAAATACTGTGTTGCATTCGACAAGTCGACTTTAGCACCAACACTTGCACTAATTCCCAGGAATTTTACAATTGCATTTGCCTGAGCTTCACTTGTAACTTCGAACTCACATTCAAAATTATGCAAATACCAATCTGAGGAACTTGTATCATCCTCTGTTAGAACTTCAATGTTCTGCATAACCAGATTACTCTCTTTGTCTGCTTTGTAATCCTGATAAGTTCCGTAACTGCACAGTCCTGCTGCGGCTACTAACGCGACTGCCAATGTCGCCTTGATTTTTCTTCTTTTCATTGCTTTTGTTTGTTTTATGTTGTTAATAAATTACATTACATGTATTACGTTTTTATATCACAGAAATCCCAACTTGATTGCCATACTAACAGCTTCTGCCATGT
>CAZHZH010000121.1:0-3955 GCA_964537205.1 uncultured Bacteroidaceae bacterium | reverse complement strand
GCCTGCAAAGGTAACATTTTTATTTATAACCACACCTTTTTGCTACTGAGCCGAATAAAGCCAATGTCATTTTGATTTCGGTCCCCATGGCACTATCATCATGGAATGGTGGCATAACACGATTATAGCGCACTGAGGATCCATTCGCTTTGCTCTGGATGACTGAGTGGGTGTCAACGACGTAAAATGGGATAGGGTCGTTACACCTTATTATATATATGGTAGTAAATATGAACTGCTTTGAGTGGTATGCACGGGCATGCTACGGATATTTCTGTCGCTTTAAGGCTTAAGGCAGTTGACTGGTACTACCCACACTCCATCAGGACGTTGGAATGCGTATGGCGCAATTCCTGCAAGAACCATCATAAACGAAGGCTTCTTCATACGTGTCTCGTCGATCTTAGAAGCCAGTGCCTTTAGTGATTGCGCACCTTCATTGATCAATTTGTCACCGCCTAATTTTATTTCCACGAGTCCGTAACTGCCATTACGAAGATGTACAATGGCGTCACATTCGAGTCCGCTCTTGTCTCTATAGTGATAGACATTGCCATTTAGAGCTGACGTATAGACTCTTAAATCTCGAATGCACATCGTTTCAAACAACAGCCCGAAAGTTTCAAGGTCGTTAATAAGGTCGTTTGGTCCCGCACCCAAGGCGGCGACAGCAATGGAGGGATCAATAAAATATCGCGTATCGCTGGTACGAATGGCCGTCTTGGAACGAAGGTTGGGATTCCATGCAGGCATGTCCTCGATGACAAATAACTTTTTGAGTGCCTTGACATAATCATCAACGGTGCCATTACTTACTTCTCCGACCTCATTGCTTTGGATGTCTTGTACAATCTTGCTTATAGATGCTTGTGCGCCCTGGAATCTTGCATAAGACCTCATGATGCGTTTGGCTTTTTCCACGTCACGGTCAACGTCATCTACTCGCTTTATGTCTCTTTCAGTTACCGCATCAAAATAATCATACGCACGATCAAGAGCTATATCTTTGTCTTGAAGAGTGGCTTTTGGCCATCCTCCACGGCAGACAAGGTATGCAAGCTCGTGGATATCATTATTATCGTTGAGACAGGGAACTGCTTTTCCGTCAAACAAATCGGACAGACTTATTTTACCGTTAGAATCACCCGACTCCCACAAACTCATTGTGTACATCTTCAGCCGCACTATTCTGCCAGTACCAGAGTGAGAACTTGCGTCGAGTTTTGCAGGTACCGACGATCCGGTCAGAATGTAAAATCCGTCTCCATCCCGATGGTCAATGTCAAAACGTATGGCATCCCATAAAGATGGAGCAACTTGCCATTCGTCGATAAGTCGGGGATTATCGCCTTCAAGAAGGGTCTGTGGCGACATGGCCGCCAACTGAACATACATGCCACCACGCCGTGTGTCGTTCATATAGACAATACTTTTTGCTTGTTGTTCTGCAGTCGTTGTCTTTCCACACCATTTAGGGCCTTCTATTAGCACGGCACCCACCCCTTCCAATTTGCGTTTTAAAATACCGTCCAATACCCTTGTTTTATAAATCATACTCTTGCTGTAGTTTTGTGGACAAAGGTAATATTTTTATTTTGAAATAGAAACGATTTTCTAAGTTGATTATTAAAGTTGGCCGATTTTCATTATCAAAGTTGGCCGATTTTCATTATCAAAGTTGGCAAAACACTTTCCACTACGTGTGCCAATAGCTGGGGATAGAGTGCCATGAGGTCCACTATGAGGATACACTACCCCCTTCGGTCGTCCCTTAGATTTGCACGTTGAAATTTGGACAGTCTGTGTTAATCGGTATGACGGAAGGGGCGCGATGTGTGGCAAGCGGTGACCCTGCACGGACCATGGTACTCTATGACGTGCAGACCCCCATACATTATATGAGGGCCGTAATCGAATCATAGTACCGCTTGCTTACCGGTATGTGCAACTTATCAGCCGAATCCAGTTCGGCTACAATAATATTGTCCTTGTCCTTCCGCACAGACAATACATGCAGCTTATTGACATAATATGAACGATGGCACCGCAACAGCCCGTTCCGCTGACACAGTGACTCTAAGTTCTTCATCGTGTTGCGAAGTACATACTTCCGCAGCTTGCCGTTTTCAAGAAAGAAGATGTTGACATAGTTTTCCTCTGCGGATATATACAATATATTCGACACCTTGACTACCAACTTTACATTATTCTTATCGTCCATAAACCGCACTTTTCTTTCAGCTACATCCTCCCCTATCCTGCCAAGGTCTACTATGTGTAGCGACAACCATATAATAATGTATGGGAATACCAACACCAAGGCGATAATCTCCATAGACTCGCCCAGCACCTCAAGGTAAGGCATAGTGCGGCGCAGCATCAACCACATGTACAGGGTTACGAAATGTGCGATGACGGCCACCTCACAAACACACCAGAACGCATACCAACCAGGTGTAAGTGCAAGATGACCACGGGCGAAGTACAATGAAAGGCGCGTTATCAAAAGTGTTACAAGCAATATGCATGTTATCATCGTAATGTTGAACGGGAAGAGTCCCTGCCCCATATTCAGGAAATCATCCACGTCGAACGGGCGGTACACAAGAATGAATACTATGAAGAACAAAGGCATCATAAGCACATAGAGCATCTGGGTGCCAAACTTATAGAAAGTAGGTGATATTTTGTTCATAATTCGTCATCACATTAATTGGGACAAAGTTTATAACGTCGTTATTTCGTCACAAATATAGTGTTTTAATCCCTAACACGTACTTTTAATCCCTCGAAAACAACGAATATCACTATTGTTTGACAGTTATCCGCATTGTTTGTAAATTTGCAATTGCAAATAACAAGCAACAAATCGTTTTTATAGATAATTGTTTTAATTTTTAATATAGATGAAAGGATTAAGGAGATTTCTCAAGTTCAATGGTGACGAGATCGCACTTACTAATTATACTACGAGTGAAGACCTCACCTATTCGCAACTGACTATGGGAATTGTGTATGTTCACAGGCTGCTTTCGCTTGGCGGCATCAAACGCGGTGACAAGATACTGATATCAAACGACGGTACGGCTGAGTGGGCTATCAAACTCGTGGGAGCGGTTACGTACGGCTTGGCCGTAATCGGCGTTCCTTGTGATTTGGACGAGGAGACGACGAACCTGTTGAAGAAAAAGAATGATGTCAAGTTGGACTTTAACGACATTGACATTAAAGGGGACAGCGGAACGGTGTCGAACGGGATACCAGCGGACTTCAATGTATGTGATTATGCACTTAACGACTTCATTATGAGAAACTACACTCATACAAAAATTGGAGAGTTGCAATTCGCAGACGTAAAAGTGAGCGACATATTCAGGGCCGCAAGGGTCATAAGGAGCATGTATGAGAGCCTGCGTCACTCCCGGAATCCTTCTTTGTTTCTTGCCAACTGCGATTGCATAGACGCAGTGGACGTGCTGGCATCACTGTCAATCGGGGCGCACCTGACACTTGCCGGAACAAAGCCGTCGTCGGCAACCATACTGAAGTGTGTGAAGAAGTGCCGTCCACACTTCGTATATCTCGACATAAATACAGCGGAAAAAATGATAAGGGAGCGCATATACCCCATACTGTACAATCCGGATACTCAAGTTTATATGCGGAGCGCACACACGAGAAGAACCATGCTCAAACAAATACGCAAGCGCATGATGTTCGCACTTGGCGGGTGTCTGATGACAGTGTGGGTGACCGGCAGCAACGAGCTAAGTCCGGACATAGAGTCGTTCCTGCAGAAGATCGACTTCCCATACCAATTTGTATAGCGACCGCCCAACACAGGCCATAACAAAGGTGGATCACAAGACCAATACTTGTCGTGTGACCCACCTTATTATATATTATCCCAAATCGGTCATTAGGCTGTTACGCCCTAACAAACTCTCTTTTTGTC
>CAZHZH010000120.1:0-4165 GCA_964537205.1 uncultured Bacteroidaceae bacterium | reverse complement strand
GGTATGACAATTAAGTCGGTATAATAATGTGTATGACTATTCCTGCAGCTCTTCGGGGTGTATGACTTCAAGGAATGCATCGGGGATGTAGGCCGTCGCCACTCCCAAGGTGTCGTCAAGTATCACTGCGACCCGTTGTTGTCCTGCCACTCGGACAACCTTTCCTATCACACCTGCAAAGGCACCATCCGTAACAATCACCATGTCGTCGCTTTTAAAGCGCAAAGTCTGTGGGTTTACCTGTATGGCGTGTTCACTCTTGGCATCACATACCCTTTTGAAATTCTCCAGGTCCTGTGGGCTGATAATTAGGGGCGGATTTAGTCCGGCGTCGTTCCTGGTCGATGTCTTGTCGAGATAGTATTTAATGTAGTTCGCGGAACTCGGGTTCTCATAACGGAACCTGTCGATTTCCTCCTTTGTAGTATTCACGAAAATGAGTCCGGCTATCAGCGCCTCCTTCACCCTTCGTCTGACACCGAATATCCGTTTTACGACCATGTGCGTCGGGATGTAAGTCTCGATGCCATAATCAGAGAGGTCGTCTCCGGCTTTGAATATACGGTTGTTTGTGGTGCGTAGTACATACCATTCAGGGTGTCTTCCCATATGTATACAATTTGAGCCATCCCATGTCAGAATGTCTGTCTTGGGTTGGGAATCGTTTACGAATTCGTTCCCTGAAGGAATTGTCCCGCCTTGTCGGGTGTGCTCATTAGACAATGTAGCCATATCGGATCTTCTGGTATGCTCCGAAAACCGCACTAAAACAAAATGTTAGCGGATTTGCATGCATCTGCATTACATTTTGTGCGCTGTAGGAAAACGGTTCCGACTCATTCAGGATGCGACAGCCATGCGTCAGCAACAAAATGGATCTTATCCGTTCAGCAAATGCAAAGGTAATTCTTTTTTTTAAATCAAACGTCTTTTTCTATGAAAATATGTAGTTAATGTGTGTAATGTTGGATTTGAGTATTTGAATTTGGAACACTTTCGGACAGCACGCAATGAGCCTTCGTATACAAGGGACACACTTGGCCGGAAGTATGGGAAATGGAAGTGTTATGACATCGATGTGTCATCAGAGTCGGGCATTAGATAAAAGTTGGCGGTCACGACTAAAAATGTCGGGGTTTTGTTTTGGCATATTGATTTAATTAGTAAATTTGCAATGTAATATTATTTAATCAACCTATCAGACATGATGAAAAAACTTAATCTAATTATTTGTGGGGCTATAGGGCTGTGCATGGCATCATCTGCTTACGCCTCACCTGTTTTTGATGAATCTGCCTCTGCTGTAGCGCCGAAATCCAAGCAACGCTCAATAGTGAAAGTTGAGCCTGTGAATGTGGAGACACCACAGGGAACTGCGCCACGCCTGCCGTGGCAGGTATGGGTGACGTACAGCGACGGCTCACAAGAATGGAGACAGACACGCTGGTCGAACTCCGCCCGTGCGACGGAAGAGGAAGAAGCCGGCTATGAAGTGGGAAAGGAATATACAGTCGACGGAGTCATCATTGGTGACAACTCCGCTGAAAACGGTTACCCGATCACTGCAAAAGTAAAGGTCGTAGCCAAGGCGTGGGATGTGCCTTCAAATGTGCCGGTAGCCAAACCTCTGCCACTGGGCAAGGTCAAGCTCATAGGCGACAATCGCCTGACGTCGAACAGGGAACTTGACATCAACCAGTTGCTGTCGTTGGATGTTACCCAACAACTGTACAACTACCGTGATACATACTGCCTGCCTACTGAGGGCTATACCATGTCGGATGGTTGGGACTCGCCTGAAACCAAGTTGAAAGGGCACGGAAGCGGTCACTACATGAGCGCGATGGCTTTTGCATACGCAAGTTCAACCAACCCGGCTCAGAAAGCAAAGCTAAAGGCCAATATCAAACGCATGGTCGACGAACTGAGGGCATGTCAGGAGCTGACCTTTGTGTACAGTGACTCGTTAGGTCGTTATTTTGAAGCACGTGACTATGCGCCAGAGGAAGTGCTGAAGAACATGCGCGGCAACTGGAGGGCTTTTGATGAATACAAGAAAGACTACAAGCACTATGGATATGGATATATCAACGCCATACCGGCAGCTCACCCTGCACTGATTGAATGCTACAGAGCATACAATAATGAGGAATGGGTGTGGGCTCCTTACTACAGTATACACAAGCAACTCGCAGGACTCATAGACATAGCGAACAATGTTGACGACAAGGAGATAGCCGACAAGGCGTTGCTGATTGCCAAAGACATGGGTCTTTGGGTATGGAACCGTCTGAAGTACCGTACATACGTGAAGACCGACGGTACGAAAGAGGAACGCCAGGCAAAGCCGGGCAACCGCTACGAGATGTGGAACATGTATATCGCTGGCGAGGTAGGCGGAATGCAGGAATCACTCGCACGCCTGTCGGAAATGGTGTCAGACCCGACGGAGAAAGCGCGCTTGCTTGAGGGAGCAAGCTTCTTCGACGCTCCGGCGTTCTATGACCCAGTGGCACACAATATCGACGATATCAGAACACGCCATGCGAACCAGCACATACCAATGATAGTCGGAGCCATCAATTTGTACAAAGGCAACGGCAATCCATATTACTACAATCTGGCATACAATTTCTGGAACCTGATCCAAGGACGCTACGCATACGCGATGGGAGGTGTCGGCAACGGAGAAATGTTCCGCCAGCCATACTCGCAAATGCTCAGTATGAACACTAACGTCATACGCGGATGGGGACGTAACAGCAGGGCGGTGCCTGACCCCGACATCAACGAGACTTGTTGCGCATACAATCTCGCCAAGCTGACAAAGGACTTGAACGGATACAATCCAGACGACGCCCGCTACATGGACTACTATGAACGCGTGCTGTATAATCAGATAATTGGTTCGGTAGACGCTGAACACTACGCCACAACTTATCAGTACGCCGTCGGCATGGACGCGAGAAAGCCTTTTGGCAATGAGACTCCGCAATCAACATGTTGCGGTGGAACCGGCGTTGAGAATCATGTGAAATATCAGGAGGCAGCTTACTTTGTCAACGACAATACCATCTGGGTGGCATTGTATCTGCCTACAGTCGCTGAATGGGAAAGCAAAGGCGTGACAATAGAACAAGATTGCCAGTGGCCTGCCGACCACTCTACAATAAAGATCAAGAGCGGCAGCGCGACATTCGCAATGAAACTGCGCGTGCCTTATTGGGCAACTGAGGGGTTTGACGTAAAACTTAACGGAAAGTCGGTTGCGAAGAAGTATCAACCTTGCTCGTATGTCGAGATACCATCGCGCCAGTGGAGCGCAGGCGATGTGGTTGAGGTTACCATGCCTTTCACAAAGCATATCAACTTCGGTCCTGACAAGATGGAACTTGCCGCTACAAACGACAACCCTCAGCAGACATTCGCTCCAATGTGGAACGGAGCCATCATGTATGGTCCGCTGGTCATGACAACCGAGGATGTAAAATCATGGAATGAGGCAGACTTTGACTTAAGTTCGAACCTGCAGGAAATACAGCTCAACGGACCGACAAGCGACGAGGGACGTGACGGTCATATTTATACACTGACCCTTGCCGGCAAGAAGTTTGTCCCAGACTACTATGAGACAGGCGAGTCTACCCACTATCTTCGTCTGAACGTACAAAATGGAGGCAAAAAGACCAAGGGAGGCAAACTCGACAAGTCGACACTTGAATCGGCCATCAAGATTGCAAACGACCGCAAGAGCGAGCAAGAGAAATGGTATGAACTTGAAGTCAAAGTACCAGCTCACGCACCATGGGCTCCATACGGCTATGCACGCTTGATGGAGCAGTTGCAGAACGCAGAGGCAGTTAACAGTAAGACGACGAAATCGCTCACACAGGCTGAGGTGAATTCCGCAGCGTCGGCACTGAATATGGTAATCAATACGATGCGTCCAGGCAACCTTGCAGAACCTGAGGACTTGAACGAGTTGCAGAACCTGCTTACAGAGACTAAGGAGATTCGCAATAAGAACACACAAGTACGTGAGGCCATCGATTATGCCGACATGGTTGTTGGCTATGTCAACGGAGGAAGTGGTACTAAGGACATGATTGAAAAGGCTCTTGACAACCTCAAGACCGCCCGCAAGACTCTTGATAAGTAACAGCGG
>CAZHZH010000119.1:0-4312 GCA_964537205.1 uncultured Bacteroidaceae bacterium | reverse complement strand
TCTCTTACAAAGAGAAGTTGCAAAAAACGAGGTTTATGCGCATAACAAGATACGGCATCGCATTGTCATTCCTGCTATTCGGAACTGGTATAGTCCGTTCGCAGGAGTGCCGCACGGAAATTCGCTTTGAGTTCCGTGTGAACAGCGTGTCCGTCGATTCTCTCTACGGCGACAACGCTGTTCGTATGCGTGAAATGACGGCTTTCCTACGTGATGTCCGCAATGACAGCACAATCGACATTACCAGTGTGTCATTTTGCGGTGCCGCCTCTCCCGAGGGCAGTAGTGGGTTGAATCGCAAGCTGGCCCGTGGACGTCTCTCGGCACTCGAAGGACTTGTCCGCAGGGAAATAGACCTGCCCGACAGCATTGTCGCTCGTGACGACGGTTATATTCCGTGGGAGTATCTTAAATCGCAGATAAAGGGTTCCGACATCAGTCGCAAGGAGGAAGTAATCGCCATACTGAACAAGGAACCAGAGTATGTGGAATACCGCTCTGGAGCGAAAATCGACCATCGTGTGCTTGAATTGCAGAAGTTGGACAACGGCAAGGTGTGGCGGCAGATGAACGACTTGTTCTTCAGCCGTATGCGCAACGCTTGTGCCGTGTTTGTCACTTACAAGAAAGCCGTTCCGGCTGAATCCAAGATAGTTGTACCTGATACAGTCGCGCCCGCGCACGTTATAGAAACGGTGACAGATACCATGGTGGTAAATGAGGTGCCGGAAACATCCTCTATAGAACCCGAAGGATGGCGACGCAGGTTGTACATAAAGACCAATGCCGTCGGTTGGGCAATGGGCATGACCAATATTGCCGCTGAAGTCGATTTGTCGGAGCATTGGTCGGTTGCGCTCCCACTCTATTGGTCGGCATGGAACTACTTCAAATCGACACTGAAATTCCGCACGCTCGCTGTGCAGCCCGAAGTCCGCTATTGGCTCTTGGAGGGCAACTGCGGTTGGTTTGCCGGTGCTCACATCGGATTCGGATGGTACAATTTCGCTACCGATGGCAAGTTTCGCACGCAAGACCACGGCGGACACAGCCCTGCCATAGGCGTAGGCGCCGCCGCAGGCTACCGTCTTCCTATAAGCCGTAACAAGCGATGGAAGATGGAGTTTTCCTTGGGAGCGGGCGTATATCGGTTGCATTACGACAAGTTCCGTAACGAGCCGAACGGTTTGCTTGTGCGCACGGAGAAAACAACATGGTTTGGCATAGATCGGGCGGCGGTGTCGTTCGCTTATACGTTCGACCTCGGTGGGAAAGGAGGTGCGAGATGAAAAAAGCATCCTTGTTTCTTGCTGTGTTGTCTGCATTGTTATTGCTTTCAAGCTGTGTGCATGAGTTTCCCGACGTACCTGAAAAGGCGGTGCTGCGCCTGAAACTTCACTACGAGACCGACATTCCACAATGGGAATATCCGATTACCGAGACCCGCACGTTCATACAATCCAAGAGTGTGCAGTCGTTCGGCGAGATGCGCTACATCGTACGCCTCTGTCCGCTGACCAAGTCGTCGCGGTCGGAAGCCGTGCAGGAGTTTGTCTTCACAAGGAATGTGGCTGATGGTTATGATGCCGAGTTTACGCTTTATGTACCTGCGGGAGATTACACTGTCATGGTGTGGTCGGATCTCACGGAAACCATTGGCGGCAATTATCGTTTCTACGATGCGACGGACTTCTCGCAAATAATCCTACAAGGCGACCACGAGGGAAACAGCGACTATCGTGACGCCTTCCGTGGTACTCAGAACTTTACCCTCACGGCTGACATTACGGAAAGGGAGCCCGAAACCGTGGAAGTCGAGATGGTACGTCCGTTAGCCAAGTTTGAGTTCATTGCCACCGACGTGGAGGCATTCATCGAAAAAGAAGTGAAGGCGGCCTTATCGCGCGGAGAGGCTGTAACGGAGGACATCCCGACCAAGGGTATATATATAGAAGACTACAAGGTGATGTTCTACTATGTAGGCTTCATGCCCAACACGTTCAACATGTATACCGACAAGCCGTCGGATTCGGTCACCGGAGTGTCGTTCCCCGGCAAGATTTCGCGGCTTGACAACGGGGAGGCCTCGTTGGGCTTCGACTATGTGTTTGTCAACGGCGTTGAATCGGCGGTTTCGTTGCAGGTGGGCATTTATGACAAGAAAGGCAACCGGCTTTCTTTGACCAATCCGGTCAATGTGCCGCTGCAAAGGAGCAAGCACACCCTGTTGAAAGGAAAGTTCCTGATGCAAAACGCATCGGGGGGCGTAAGCATAGACGCGTCATATAGCGGTGACTATAACATCATACTTTGATAATTATGTTTAGAAGACTTAATCATATAATACCAATTCTGCTTGTAGCGATTATGTCGCTGCACGTGGGTTGTTCGGAGGACTTGGAACAGGCCGGCGTGAATGGCGATGCCACGACTGTCACTTTCAAGGCGAGGCTTGACGCTGGAATCGAAACCCGTTCCATCAGCGATGGCACTACTGCAGACCGGTTGTTGGTAGTTGTCTTCGAAGGCGAAACAACGCCGGATGCGACATTCCGCACTGAGTGCGCTCTCAGTGAGGCGCTAACCAAGGGTGTTGAACTTCGTCTGTTATCCGGTCACAGCTACAAGGTGCTGTTTTGGGCTTATGATGGAGATAACGCGGCGTACACAGTCTCTGCCTGTGGAACAATATCCGCTGATTATGCCGGATACTTGGACGGCGGTTTCGCCAAGATGGAACAGTTGGACGCTTTCTATGCCGTGTCTTCGGTTGCTGTTTCGGGCGACAAAACAGAGAGTGTGACACTGACTCGCCCGTTCGCCCAGCTCAATTTCGCCGATGACGCCGCACGGCCGATAGCAAGAAGCCACAAGGCGGAGGTTGCGTTCGAAAGCGTTGCAACCACGTTTGATCCTTTCACACTCGCAAGCTCAGGCGAACAGGGACCTGTGACTTTCACCTTTACCGATTTTACCGACGAGACGCTCGAATCCGATGGTTCCACATATTATTATGTAGCGACCAACTACCTGTTTGTTCCCGCCTCGGGCACGGTATCAGCCGTTTGCCGTCTGAAACAGGCGGGCGACGGATCGGTAATCACGGAACATACTATTCCGTCCATCTCCATTGCCGCTAACAAACGAACCAATGTGCTGGGAACAATCGTGCAACAGGCGGAAGACATTTGGGATGGCATCACGCTGACCGAGCCAGGCGTTGATTCGCAAAACCGGTATGTTATCGATGAGGCATCCGACTTGGCATGGCTGGCGCAAAACGGCAATAGCTTAGAGCAGAACCGCACTTTCACGGTTACGAAAAACTTGAATATGGGCAACCACGCCCTGTCTTCGGTGAAGCTCCCGCAAGGAAGTACCGTAGAGGGTGGAAACCATATATTCAGGAATATATCGGTGAATACCGGGGGACTGTTCGGAGACGTGACAAATTTCACGTTGAAGGATCTGACGGTCAATAATATCTCCACATCTGGCGCGACCACCCACGTTGGCGCACTCGTAAACATACTACGAGGCAGCGGCTCATTCACTTCTGTTTCAGTGAAAAATGCAGTCGTATCGACTACTAATGGTGCGGCGGGCGGTATTGCTGGCTATGTGGTACGCAAATCAGCGACCGATCGTAGCGAATCTTTGTCGCTTACTTTCGAGGATTGCCATATTGAGAGTTCTTCCATTTCAGGTTCAGCAAGCGAGGGTGTATTCGTCGGTTTGCTCTGCGGGTACGACAATGGCGAAACCCTCAGCTTTGCCGCCGACTGTTCAGCAGGCTCTGTGAGCATAACTGACTACGTGTCGCCATATTCTGAAGGCAACGAAGGCGCATGGCTGGCGGCGAACGATTATACTAAATATAATGGTTGGTTAGGCGACGAAACCTACTGCCGAGGCACAGTGAACTACGGCGGTGTGCGTTTCGTCCCATGCTGGGACGGCGTGAAGAAAATCACTCCGCTCACCGACACCGACGGTGCGAAACTCATATACTCCGCTTTCGACCTCGCCGCTTTGCAGGGAGCTGGTCACACTGCCGTGAAGTTCAAGGAAAATGTGGATTTGGGCGGCGACGGTGAGAACAAGAATCTGTTTACGCCAATCAGCAATATAGCCAAACTCGACGGTGAGGATCATTCGCTATATAACCTGAATATCTATAGGGAATCATGGGTCAACGGATTCGTGACCGGCACGAGTGGTGATACGGAACATAAGAACCTTCACTTTGTGAATCCATCGGTTCGTGCAAAAATGAACGGCACTGAACTACAAGTATATGTCGCCACTCTCT
>CAZHZH010000118.1:0-4420 GCA_964537205.1 uncultured Bacteroidaceae bacterium | reverse complement strand
CGTGTGCTGAAGCTCGACTCATCGAACATGGAGGACGTGTATTACACTCCGGCACAATTCAGCCAGCATACGTTGTTCGAGGACAACATCAAACCCGACCGCACCGACGAGGACTTGTTGTTCCAAGCGATGACGGAACTTGGCATCAGTCTGTCCGCAAAGATTGAGCAGACGGAGATTGCGGGCAAACGAGTGTGGAACGTAGACGACGGCTATTTGCTGGCTTGCTTCGACGAGGACGTGAACGAAACCACAATAACCGAGATTGCACGCAGGCAACCATACTACTTCGTTATGCGTGACAAGAGTCTCCGCAGCGACCAAGTGGCGGACAACTTCGAGCAGATATTCATGCATTATAGTAAAGACACGATACGAAAGATATTATAACTACACGGGCAAATGAAATTCAAGTTCAAAATACAACAATACCAAACCGAGGCGGTGGAGCAAACCGTCGAGGTGTTCGCCGGACAGCCTTCGAAGACAAACGCACTATACCGACGCGACTTGGGCGACCGCAACGGCACAATCACCTACAAGGAGGAGTATGCTGGCTGGCGTAATAATGAGGTTGAACTAACCGACGAGCAGTTGCTCGCAGGCATACACCGGATGCAGACGGAAGGCAACATACCACACAGCCCTTCACTCTGCAAGCCGGCAGGATTAGGAGCCTGCTCGCTCGACATCGAGATGGAGACGGGAACAGGCAAGACATACGTATACATCAAGACTATGTTTGAGATGAACAGGCGGTACGGTTGGTCGAAATACATTGTCGTGGTGCCAAGCATTGCCATACGTGAAGGCGTGTACAAGAGCTTCACAATGCTCGAAGACCATTTCATGGAACAATACGGAAAGAAGGCGCGCTACTTCATCTACAAGGGAAGCAACCTGACAGATATTGACACCTTCAGCAGCGACGCGGGCATCAACGTGATGATCATCAACATGCAAGCCTTCAACACGTCTTTCAAGGAGGGGAGAAGGCAGACGGACGGGAGCATAAAGTACAGCAACAAGGAGAGCCGTATCATCTATTCGGAACGTGACGACTTCCAAAGCCGCCGCCCTATCGAAGTAATTTCAGCCAACCGCCCTATTGTCATAATGGACGAACCGCAAAAGATGAGTGGAGAGGCGACGCAGAACGCTTTGCGCAACTTTAAGCCACTGTTCGTACTAAACTATTCAGCCACACACACGACTCGTCACAACTGCATATACGCGCTCGACGCACTCGACGCTTACCGGCAGCGGTTAGTGAAGAAAATACAGGTGAAGGGCATAACACTGCAAAACCTCATGGGTTCGCAGGCTTACATTTACTTCGACAGCATAGTGCTGTCAAAGAATCGCGCGCCTGAGGTGAAGTTGGAAATAGAGATACAAGGAGCGAACAGCACCCGCAGGCAAACGCGCGCGTTCGCAAAAGGAGACTCACTCTACGACACATCCAGACTGCCGGCATACAAGGAATTCGTCGTGACAGACATCGATCCGCTGACCAACACCGTATATTTTCGTAACGGCGACCAGATAAGGGCAGGCGAGGTCATGGGCGACGTAAGCGAGAAGACACTGCAACGCGTACAAATACGTGAGACCATAAAGAGCCATTTCGAAAAAGAGCGTGAACTGTTCCGTCGTGGCATCAAGACACTGTCATTGTTCTTTATCGACGAGGTGGCAAACTACAAAAGCTATGACGAGCATGGAGAAGTGGTGCATGGTCCGCTATGGCAGATGTTCGAACAGGAATACAACTACTACCTTAACGAGAACCTCTCGCTTTTCGAAGACGACTATCAGCGGTATCTGCGGCGAGCTAATGCAGAACAAGTACACAAGGGATATTTCTCTATTGACAAGAAGGGACACGACATTGACAGTGTAGTGAAGCGTGGAGAGACTTTCTCGTCGGACGTATCAGCGTACAATTTAATCCTAAAGAACAAGGAACGGCTGTTGAGTTTCGATGAACCAGTACGTTTCATCTTCTCGCACTCCGCACTCCGCGAGGGTTGGGACAATCCAAACGTGTTTCAGATTTGTACACTGCGACACGCTAATAGTGCCACAGCCAAGCGACAGGAGGTGGGACGCGGCTTGCGCCTGTGTGTGGATCAACAAGGTAATCGAATGGATGCCGAACGACTGGGTGACGCCGTTCACGACATCAACAAACTGACAGTCATTGCCAACGAAAGCTACTCCGCCTTTGTCGCAGCCTTGCAGAGGGACACCCGTGAGGCGTTGCGCGAGCGTCCGCAACAGGCGACCTTAGAATATTTCAAGGACAAGGCGTTCATTGTGGGCGAGGAGAAGCACGTCGTCAGCGAGTCGGAAGCATCACGCATAATGGTATACTTGGAGGACAACGGCTATGCTGACGATAAAGGGAATATCACGCAAAGCTATCATACCGACTTGGAGCAAGGCACTCTGGCTCCTATGAACGACATCAAGTTGAAACCAATCAGCGCACAAGTCCACCAATTGATTCAAGGGATTTTCGACCCGTCAGCGTTGGACGACATGACAGAGGATGCCAATGAATCGGCCGAGGTGTTTAACGACAGACTGAACAGTAACGCCAAGAAAGAAGAGTTCAAACGCTTGTGGGCGGAAATCAATCATCAATACGTCTACACCGTAAATTATGACAGCGAGGAATTGATAAGCAAGTCAATACAAACAATCAACAAGGAGCTGTCGGTCACGCAAATGAAGTACGTTGTCACGACTGGCCAGCAAGGCGAAGGGCTGGACTTCGACGGAGAGCGGACGACTCACAGACAAGAGATGCAGGAAGTCTCTACTTCCACAGTTCCATACGATCTCGTGGGCGACATAGCACGCGGAGCGACTCTCACCCGCCATACAGTGGCGTGCATATTGAAGGGCATATTACCGGCACGACTGATGCTGTTCAAAAACAACCCCGAAGAATTTATTCGTAATGTAATCAAGCTTGTCAAGGAGCAGAAAGCGACGATGATAGTCGAACACATCAGCTACAACCGAACAGAGCAGACGTACGACACGGATATCTTCACACAGCAAAAGAACCGTCAGACAATAGACAAGGCATATCCCGCCAAGAAGCATATTCTCGACTATGTGTTCACTGACAGTGCGAACGAAAAGAAGTTCGCAGAGGATATGGACATGGCTGACGAAGTGTGCGTGTACGCCAAACTGCCACGGACGTTCCTAATACCCACACCTGTCGGTGATTATGCGCCCGACTGGGCGATAGCCTTCTACGACGGCATGGGTGTGAAACACATATATTTCATTGCGGAGACAAAGGGAAGCATGGACTCCATGCAGCTGAGGGGCATTGAAAAGGCGAAGATTGAATGTGCGAAAAAGCTGTTCAACGAAGTGTCGACCAGTAAGGTCCGCTACCACGAGGTCAGCGGCTACGACGAACTTTTGGAGGTCATACGGAACATGGCGTGACCTCCCCATTGTCTATGGTAAGCTACAACCCAAAAGTCGGACAAGTTAAACATATTCACAATTATGCAAATTCAAGAATAGTGTTTGCATCAATGCCAAGAATCATATGGAGACGCTTGGCAACTGTTATTGTGATTTTTCGCTTACCATTCATAATCTGACTGAAAACGGACTCGTTCACACCTAATGCCTTTGCAATGTCTTTCTGTCGCATGTTATGGGCATAGCCATAATCCTCAATGCTCTGTACAAGTGGATTTTTAACCCGAAGCGTCTGTAGTCCGAGATAATCGTTTTCATAGTCAGCCATTTTACGGCTGAGTTCCGCAATATTACGAGTATATTCATTGTCCATGTCTGGTTCCAATATACCCTTTTGTGTAGCTTCATTTATCAGCGCGTCTACTTGATTTTTTACTCTGTCATAATCTTTTTGCGTTGTTATCTTCTGTATCATAGTTCTTCTCTTCCTTTTTTATATTGTTGTACAATATATTTTGTCATATTCTGCATACGTACCGACAAATCGGATATTCATTACTCCTCCGACAAAAACGACCACCGTCACGATTCTGAACTTGTTGCCACCGATATTGAATACATATCTGCCATTCTTTACGTAATCGGCAGATGGGAACTGACTCTTAAGTTCTGCATGAGATTTCCATTCTGATTTCACAACCAATGCAAGCCATTTGTTTAAAGGTTTCAACGCTTGTACATGGCTTTGTATAAAGTCATCGAGCAAAACCTTATTTGCTATAATCATTCATTTCATATTTTTCATTTGCAAAGATAAGTCTTTATATTTGAAATTGCAAATAAATTTGCAGAAATGCAATGTATAGATAATTAAATCTTATAATATAAAAGTAATCAATAAATTATTACAATCTCTTTTTGATGGAAAATCTAACTATGTTGTCATACGGAGCATGGCGTGACC
>CAZHZH010000117.1:0-4546 GCA_964537205.1 uncultured Bacteroidaceae bacterium | reverse complement strand
TTCGCTACGCAGATAAGCGGCTGCGCCTCGGCAAAGCTCAAGCGAGCTTGGCTCTGCGCTCGGCTTGCACGATTATTCGCTACGCAGTGTGAAACGCTTGAAATCAGTCACAGTCAAGTCTTTATCGACACTGTGCAGATACTGAGCGACACTTACTTTATTGTCGTCGATATATGCTTGGTCGAGCAGACAAGACTCCTTATAGAACTTATTCAGCATTCCGTTGGCAATCTGCTTGATCATCTGCTCCGGCAAATTAGCCGCTTTCTCTTCAGCCACCTTCGCCTTGATTTCACGAGCTTGCGCAGCCTGTTCAGGCGTGATCCATCCTTTGGCAGTGTTGGATTCTATATGATCCTCGCTGTCGACATGCGCCGGATTGATGCCAGCCTTCTTTAGGGCGGCTTCTACAGCCTTATTGATTTGATTTTGCTTTGCCTTCTCGACATCCGCCTCATACTCAAGATCTATCACATGCTGTGGTACAGATGCCTCGTCGAGCGCAACCGGAGCCATTGCGGCAACCTGCATTGCTATATTTTTAGCCACTTCTTCACTGCAAGGCTTGTTCATGGCTACAAGTGTGCAAAGGAAATTCTGGTTCATGTGGTTGTATGCACAAACATACTCGCCCTCAACGACATTGTAGCCGTCGAGTTCCATTTTTTCTCCTGTGACACCCGAGCGTTCAGTAACGGCCTCTGGAACAGGTTTGCCATCAATTGTCAAAGCGTTTACTTCATCGAGAGTCTTGCATTTGTTGGCAACTGCAAGGTCGAGTATCTTTTTGCACAAGGCTACAAAGTCAGCATTCTTAGCCACAAAGTCAGTCTCGCACTTAAGAGCTATCATTGCAGCGAAATTGCCGTCGACCTTTGCAAGTACACAACCTTCAGCCGCCTCGCGATCAGAACGCTTTGCGGCAACCAGCTGACCCTTCTTGCGAAGAATCTCCATTGCGGCCTCCATATCACCGTTGGCCTCTGTAAGAGCCTTCTTGCAATCCATCAGACCAGCCTGGGTCTTTTGACGAAGTGCGTTGATTTCTGCTAATGTAACAGCCATATTCTTATTTGATTTTTATATTTTCAATTAAACAACTTATTCCTTATTTTCCTCGTCCTTTGCAGGTTCAGCTGCAGGAGCCTCTGCCTGTGGCTCAGCCTCTTTTACTGGTTCGGCCGCAGGAGCCTCAGTCTGTGGTTCAGCCTCTTTTACTGGTTCAGCTACCTTTACTTCAGAGTCGTCAGCCTTCTTTGCAGCCTTGCGATTTTTCTTTGGTCTGTCGGACTTAGCACCACCCTTTTCCTGTGATTGTTCACCAGCTGCCTCCATGTCGAGTCTTTCGATCTTGCGCTCTTGGAGTCCCTCGGCAATAGCGTCGCAACAAGCAGATACAATTACATCGATTGATTTTGTAGCGTCATCGTTTGCAGGAATCATGAAATCGACATTGTTAGGATCGGAATTGGTGTCGACGATGGCAAATACAGGAATACCCAGACGGTTTGCCTCGTGAACGGCAATATGCTCCTTCATCACGTCCACAACGAACAATGCGGAAGGAAGGCGGGTCAGATCGGCGATTGAGCCGAGGTTTTTCTCCAACTTCTCACGCTTGCGGCGTATTTGCAGGTTCTCGCGCTTTGAAAGCTTGTCGTAAGTGCCATCGGCAATGAGTTTGTCGATATTGGCCATCTTCTTCACAGCCTTGCGGATAGTAGGGAAGTTGGTGAGCATGCCGCCCGGCCAACGTTCAATGACGTAAGGCATGTTTACAGCCTTCGCCTTTTCTGCCACGATGTCCTTAGCCTGCTTCTTTGTTGCGACAAAAAGGATTCGCTTGCCCGACTTTGCGATTTGCTTCAATGCATCTGCTGCAATGTCGATATGTTCAACAGTCTTGTTAAGGTCGATAATATGAATGCCGTTACGCTCCATAAATATATAAGGAGCCATTGCAGGATTCCATTTTCTTTTGAGGTGTCCGAAATGACAGCCAGCCTCCAATAATTGTTCAAAATTAGTTCTTGACATAATTTTCTTCGTTTGTTTTGTTTGTTTACTTTCTTTTTAGTTTTTAAAACCAGCCCTCAAGTAGCCATCATGGGTCTTGAGAGTTTAGATACTAAACTTCGGTTCTAAGCGTCGGTTTCTTGAGGTCTGCCCGCCGCGAGAATCACCGCAGGAGTTGACATCAAGACCAACCGGTTGATATTAACGCTTACTGAACTGGAATCTGCGACGAGCCTTTGGTCTACCTGGTTTCTTACGCTCAACGACACGAGGGTCTCTGGTAATAAAACCTTCGGCACGAAGTGCCTTCTTGTCATCAGCATTTACCTTTACAAGGGCGCGTGCGATCGCAAGCCGCAAAGCCTGTGATTGTCCGGTGTAGCCACCGCCATAGAGATTGACCTTGATATCGTATTTATCAGCGACGTTGAGAAGATTCAGCGGTTGCTTTACAACGAACTGTATCAGCTCCGACGGAAAGTAGTCTTTAAGGTCTCTCTTGTTGATAGTGATCTTGCCTGTACCTTCAGTGAGATACACGCGGGCCACTGCTGCTTTACGACGACCTAACGCATTAATTATTTCCATATATCTTCCTTATGTTTATTTCAGTGAGTTAATATCAATTTCCTTAGGACTCTGAGCCTGCTGCTTGTGTTCAGCGCCTTCGTATATATAAAGATTCTTGAGGAGCTTGGATCCAAGACGTCCCTTAATAAGCATGCCCTTTACGGCGTGACGGAGAATGCGTTCGTAACCGCTCTTACGAGTTGCCAATGTCGCAGCACTCATCTTGTGCTGACCACCTGGATAACCTGAGAATGTGATGTATTGCTTGTCTGTCCACTTCTTTCCAGTAAACTTGATTTTGCTGGCATTGATAATAATGACATTGTCGCCACAATCTTGATTAGGAGTGAAACATGGTTTGTATTTACCACGCAGGATCTTTGCCACCTTTGAACTCAGGCGGCCCACTGTCTGGTCTGTAGCGTCTACGACAACCCACTGCTTGTCAGCTTGCGCTGGTGTCACATAACGGGTCTGTGCACTTAATGTATTCATTTTAGTTCTTGTTTTGTTTATTTCAATTAATACCACAAAAAAATGCTCCATTACCATACCCTTTACAAGATACGGTGGAGATGTAGTTTTTATTGGATGATTCACAGACCACACTCACCGGCCAAAGAAAGCGCTATCTACACATCCGTTGAGAGGACCATCATGCCTCTCTTGATAATAATCGGCTTGCAAAGGTAATGCTTTTTTACAAACCGACAAAATATTTTTATTGATTTTATTTATTCACAACTTGTCAAACTCGTGTTACCACCCTATTTTACCTCTGACGTTCATTGTTATTAATCATCTTTTTATTAACTTTGCAGCCGTAAAAACTAAAACTTCATGGACAGGATAAAGACAATGTTGTCAACGCTTGCGTTCGCGGCATCGACCGTGGGCGGATATGCGCAAATACAGATGAACCATATAGACATGTCGGTCAACGCCGGTACCACCGGAATAGGCTTTGACGTGGGCATGCCTGTGAACGACTACATTCAAATACGCGCAGGGGCATCGTTCATGCCACATCACAAGCGGCACATGTCGTTCGGAATCGACATGTCGACCGACCCGGCGTATGAAACCTTCTTCCGCGAAAACGACATAGAAATCACGGAAGACATGAAACTCACTTTTGCAGACCTCACAAACACCTTGCAACAAGTGACGGGCCAGGACATCAGCCAAGACATCAGCGCCATTGGAGAACCGACGTTCAACAACTTCAAGTTCATGGTCGACATTTTCCCGTTCAAGGAGAACAAGCATTGGTATTTCACCGTGGGATTCTTTTGGGGAAGCGGAAACATAGCGAAGGTGTACAACACCGCCACCGACATGACTTCGCTCATGGGCATCACCATATATAATAATATGTATAGGGACGCGTGGTCGGAGACCCCTATTCTTGAATACAACAACTATGCGATATACATGCCTGCCAACTTCACAGAAAAAATCCGCTACTCAGGCGAACTGGGGGTTGTTGTCGGGGAATACTCGCACGACATTTACGCGAGCGAGAACGTGTATTGGGATCATACGTCGTACGACCCGGTTACAGGTGACATCATCTATCAGAAGGGAGACTTGAAATATGCAGAGGGCGACTTGATTCACAAGAAGGGCGATGTGTATCGCATCACTCCAAACGAAGACAACATGTTCAAGGCAAAAGTCAACACCAACCGCTTCCGCCCTTTCTTGGGCGCGGGCTATACGACGTATCTCACCAAAGACAAGCGTACAATGGTGTCGCTTAGCGCCGGAACCATGTTTTGGGGCGGCAAGCCAACTATAACGATGCACGACGGCACCGACGTGCTGAAAGACTTGCAAAACATAAGGGGCAAGTTCGGAGACTATGCCGACGATTACTCAAAGCTATCGGTATATCCTGTCGTCAACCTGAGGATTACACGCCGGCTTTTCTGAGACAGATTTGATCCTAAAAACGAAA
>CAZHZH010000116.1:0-4675 GCA_964537205.1 uncultured Bacteroidaceae bacterium | reverse complement strand
CGATTATAGCGCACTGAAGGTTCACTCGGCCAAGGCCTCGGAATGACGGTACGGTGGGAGGCATGGCACAGTGGCATTGCACGATATTATGAATTTTGATTATGGGCGTTTGTCCGGTAGTGTGGTATTATAACAAAAAAAGATTGCCTATCTCACGATAAGCAATCTCATACTAACCTTAAAATAAATCTAATACCATGAAAAACACGATGCAAAGGTAGGGATTATTTTTATATCTGCAAGTGTTTCTATGAGTTTTTTTACCCTAAAATCCGATAAAGACCACTCTTAGTGGAAAAATGATATAAAAACAATGGCTTTTTATGTGTTCAAACGACTTTTCCGTGATTCTATGACCTTGCTTTCGCTTGTCTTAATGTTGCCGCAAGTTGTGGCCTGCAATGGCGCAAACTGTCTTGTGATATTTCGCGGCTTGGAAAAAAATAGATGGAATAGAGGGTCGATGATTGGTTTTGAAATGAGTGTTTGAGTCGTTTATACTGGTATTGACATGTCATGTAATCAACTTTTTATTGTATTTGTTTTGCTAATAAATAAATAAGGTGTACCTTTGCGGAAAACATGTGACAACCCACGAGCAACAATATAATAAACAAATAGTATATGAAGGGAATCGTTCTTGCCGGTGGAAGTGGCACCAGGCTCTATCCAATCACCAAGGCAATCAGTAAGCAACTCATGCCAATATATGATAAGCCGATGGTCTATTACCCGATAAGTGTGCTTATGTTGGCAGGCATACGTGACATCTTGATTATCTCAACTCCATTTGACTTGCCTGGCTTCAAACGCCTGCTGGGCGACGGCAGTGACTACGGCGTGCATTTCACTTATGCGGAACAGCCGTCTCCCGACGGACTGGCGCAGGCTTTTACTATTGGCGCCGACTTTATCGGCGACGATAGCGTGTGTCTTGTTCTGGGCGACAACATTTTCCAAGGACCAGGACTGACGAAGCTCCTGAAGGCGGCTGTGGATGACGCTGAAAAAGAAAAGAAGGCTACTGTGTTCGGCTATTGGGTAAGTGACCCTGAACGATATGGAGTGGCCGAGTTCGACAAACAGGGCAATTGCCTTTCAATCGAAGAGAAACCTGAACACCCTAAAAGCAACTATGCCGTTGTGGGACTCTATTTCTATCCGAACAAGGTGGTTGAGGTCGCAAGGAATGTGAAGCCGTCGGCTCGCGGTGAGTATGAGATCACGTCGGTAAACCAGAAGTTCCTGGAGGACGGAGAACTGAAGGTCGCTACGTTCGGACGTGGTTTCGCATGGCTCGACACTGGTACGCACGATTCGCTTGCCGAGGCTTCAACCTATATCGAAGTACTTGAAAAACGACAGGGACTGAAGGTCGCGTGTCTGGAAGGTATCGCCTATCGTAAAGGCTGGATCAGCGAACAGCGTATGCGCGAGCTGGCCAAGCCTATGCTCAAGAACCAGTATGGACAGTACTTGCTGAAGGTCATCGACGAAGTGAAGGAGACCGGACAGGAAAACCTTGATTAGTGTGGAACATAATTGACGGGATAATAATATTAAGAGGAATGAATATACTTATAACGGGAGCTAACGGACAATTAGGTAACGAGATGCGCATTGTCGCCAAGGGCAAGGCCGACAAGTATGTCTTTACTGACGTGAACAATATTGAAGGCGTTGAAACCACATACCTTGATATCACCGACCTCGACGCAATCAAAAAAATGGTGGCCGATAATGATATTAATGTCATTGTTAATTGTGCCGCGTACACAAATGTCGATGCCGCTGAATCTGCCGGCGAACTGGCGGAGAAACTCAATGCCGACGCGCCTGGGAATCTTGCCAAGGCGATGAAGGATGTCGGCGGTTTGTTGATACAAATCAGTACCGACTATGTTTTCGGTAAGGAACCTTATAATGTGCCTTGCAGGGAAGAGCAGAAGGGAACGCCTACCGGCGTATACGGACTGACGAAGTTGCATGGCGAGCAAAAAATCATCGCTTCGGGATGCAGTTACGTCATCATTCGCACTGCATGGCTCTATTCTGAGTTCGGTAAGAACTTCTGTAAGACCATGCTTGGCCTTACCGCCGCCAAACCGCAGTTGAAGGTCGTGTTCGACCAGGCTGGCACGCCTACGTACGCTCTCGACTTGGCCAATGTGATAGAGACCGTGATTGACGACTATAAGCAGTCGGAAGGCGGAGCCAAGGGCGAGTACGCCAAGACGGGCATATATCATTATAGCAATGAGGGCGTGTGCAGCTGGTTCGACTTCACTAAAATGATCGCTGAATACAGCGGCAACACAACATGCGACATACAGCCATGCCATTCGAATGAGTTCCCTTCTCCTGTAACACGTCCGTCTTATTCTGTACTCGACAAGACCAAGATAAAGGATACTTTCGGCATCAGGATTCCTTATTGGACCGACTCTCTGAAGACTTGTTTGCGCAACCTCGGCAAAATGAAATAAAATTATAAATATAAGTATATGAATGTAATAAAGACGGATATAGAGGGCTTGTTGATTATTGAGCCGAAGGTGTTCGGTGACGCCCGTGGCTATTTCTTCGAAAGCTATTCTGAACGGGAGTTCGACGAGAAAGTGACTCCTGTTTTGGGACATAAGATTCAATTCGTACAGGACAACGAGAGCATGTCGACTTATGGTGTCATGCGCGGACTGCATTTTCAGTTTCCTCCTTTCACACAAAGCAAACTGGTGCGTTGCGTCAGGGGACGTGTGCTCGACGTGGCTGTCGACATACGCAAGGGCAGTCCGACTTACGGCAAACATGTAGCTGTTGAGCTGACGGAGGACAACCATCGCCAATTCCTTATTACTAAGGGATTCGCCCATGGCTTTGCCGTGTTGTCCGATACCGCCGTGTTCCAGTACAAGTGCGATGAGTTCTATCATCCGGAGGCCGACGGAGGTATATCGATTCTCGATAGTTCGTTGGGCATCGACTGGATGATTCCTACCGAGAAGGCTCTGCTGAGTGAGAAAGACACCAAGCACGCGTGCTTGAAAGACTTCGACACGCCGTTCCAAATCTGACTCCATACCTATTTTATATATATAACGCAAACAAAAGTATTAAATCTTTAATAAATCCCCGGCCTTATCCTGATGACGGGACTTGGTTCTTCCTTTCGGGGGGGAGGGTAGGGGTCGATTCTATTATGAACTATAAAAGAACTATCGTAATTACCGGCGGCGCCGGATTTATCGGCAGCCACGTTGTAAGGCTTTTCGTAAACAAATACCCGGAGTACAAGATTATCAATCTCGACAAACTGACTTATGCCGGCAACCTCGCCAACCTGAAGGATGTGGAGGACAAGCCGAACTATAAGTTCGTGAAGATGGATATCTGCGATTTCGACGGCTTCTACAAGCTGATTCAGGATGAGAGGGTGGACGGCATCATTCACTTGGCCGCCGAGAGCCATGTTGACCGCAGTATCAAGGATCCGTTCACTTTTGCGCGGACGAATGTGCTTGGAACGCTGAGCCTGCTTCAGGCCGCCAAGTTGTTCTGGGAGGCGCAGCCGACTCCGTTTGTGGTGAAAAACGCTGACGGACAGGACGTGCCTTGCCGCTTCTATCACATTTCCACCGATGAGGTGTATGGCGCGTTGAAGATGACGCATCCCGAAGGCATTGAGCCTCCGTTCTCAACCACGGCTTCAAGCAGCAAGCACCATCTGGCTTACGGAACGGACTTCTTCTACGAGACGACCAAGTACAACCCGCACTCTCCTTACTCTGCGTCGAAAGCCAGTTCCGACCATTTTGTACGCGCCTTCCACGATACATACGGAATGCCTACCATCGTGACTAACTGTTCGAACAACTACGGACCTTACCAGTTCCCTGAAAAACTGATTCCTTTGTTCATCAACAACATACGCCACCGCAAGCCTCTGCCTGTTTATGGAAAGGGCGAGAACGTGCGCGACTGGTTGTATGTGGTAGACCATGCGCGCGCCATCGATGTGATTTTCCATAACGGCAAGATTGCCGAGACTTATAATATCGGCGGCTTCAACGAGTGGAAGAATATTGATATAATAAAGGTGCTCATCAGTACTGTCGACCGTCTGCTTGGCCGCAAGGACGGGGAGGACCTGAACCTCATCACATACGTGACCGACCGTCCCGGACACGACGCGCGATACGCCATCGACTCCACCAAGCTCCAGCGGGAACTCGGATGGGAACCTTCCTTGCAGTTTGAGGAGGGAATTGAAAAAACCGTACGCTGGTATCTCGACAACCAGGAATGGATGGACAATATCACTTCGGGAGAGTACGAGAAGTATTACGATAGTATGTATAAAAACCGATAACCGGCTATACGTTTGACATTTCGTTGTCATACATTGTTATTTATGGCTCCATCACTATGTGCGATGCCGTAAAATAAAAAATTTCTTATAAAAGATTTGGTAGTATAAAAGAAAACTACTAATTTTGTGCCGTGCCGTCTGACATGGCACAACTTTTTTGCTCAATTCACTACTCGAACTTGCACCTCGGCTAATGAGATTTTTTGAGCATGTCTACACGCTATTGATGTTGCGCATAAGCGTAAGTCCATCCATTAGCGTGTAGAGGCAGTGCAAGGCCTGAGTAGTGATTGGAAGGGTTTGCGC
>CAZHZH010000115.1:902-4695 GCA_964537205.1 uncultured Bacteroidaceae bacterium | reverse complement strand
GCCGACCCTCTGCTTGTAAGGCAGATGCTCTGAACCAGCTGAGCTAAACGCCCTTCTTCAAGGATTATCTACGTTTCCTTTCCGAAAGCGAGTGCAAAGGTAGACAAAAAATCTATCACCACAAAATCTTTTCACTGTTTTTTTTCAGTTTTTTCCGTATAAGCTCTTTCATGAGTAGAAACCAAGCCATTTTTATTCAACTTAGTCTTAACATCCAAGGTAAAATAAGCAAGCGAGCCACGCCTATTACACACCCAGCAAGAGGGAGAACAAGACTATTAGTATATAGTTCGCAAAGATCACGGACAGCAGCACATTCATATCCTTCTTTTTATATCCGGTAGGAGTGAACTGATCGGACACCATCTTTGACACATGCATCATTGACATGATCTTATCATAAAGGTAATAAAACAGACTGCCTATCAAGCAGCCAACTACTCCGCCAACCAACACGTCACCTAAGAAATGAACTCCGAGATACAAACGGGTGAAAGTCGTCGTCGCCGCCCAAAAGAAGAGCGTAATTGTCACCGCCTTGTAACGGAACAGTCGCGACAGGAACATCGCCATACAGAACGTATTACACGCATGTCCGGAAAAGAAACCGAACCTGCCGCCGCGATAACCATCCACCACGTCAACCAAAAACATAATTGAAGGATCCTGCGTCGGTCGGAACCGTCCCACTAATGGTTTCACCAGTCCCGAGCACAACATATCCGCAGCAGTCATCATAAGTCCGATAGTAACAAGTATGATCACCCCTCCGCGTATATCATTATTTCGAAAAAAAATCACGATCAGCGTTAATATGATTAACGACCATGCCAATGTATTGGTCACACAGACAGCCAGGTTGTCCCAAAATATCGAGTTGCTGCCATTAAGGAACAGCGTAGCCTGCGTATCTAAATCTTTTATGTAATCCAGCATTTATGCCTACTGTTTATCATCAACCTTATATTGTTTCAATATCACCGACAGGAATCCAGCCGACTTTGCCTTCCTCCAACTTAATCTCACGCCACTCCTTCATAGAATCATCAAGGATTTCAACCTTCGAGCCTTCATGAATGACAAACAAGTCGGTACTGCTATCACTTGGAGAACTCTTGACTGTTACCGCAGGTGTCATGACGACAGCATAGTCGCGATGTACGATCGTCAGATATTGTGACAACGCGCTAAGGTTCGCCACGATGGTTACGGCCAAGAACACCATAGCGGAATAAAGTCCTGTTTTCCGGTATCGTATATTGGACGTAAACGCATAGACGAGTATGCCTACCAACATCAGAATAAACGAGGCGATGGCAATGAACAGCCAACTATTGATATTCATTAAGTTTGTCATTTCCCTCCACCACGATACAAAGAACATTTCTGAAGCAGGTGTTACCTTGTCGGTTGTCTTTCCCCGGGCCAAAGCCAGATTCGCCTTTGTGTCGCCATCACTTGGATCGAGCAGCAGCGCACGCTCATAATTAAGTATCGTAAGAGCTATTTCATCCAACTTGTAATAGCAATTACCCAAGTTATAATACAATTCAGGAGCCACACCATCCTTCTTTATTATCTTTTCGTAGATAGCCGCCGCCGCTTCGTATTCGCCTTTTGAATACAAGCTGTCCGCCTGTTGTTTAGTCTGTGCCGACAATGGTACAGACAAGGACCAGACAAACAGCAGCCATACAACCGACAAGGCAGTCCTGCCACCCGTCTTTGATCCTGATGATTTCCTTATATTGTTCTCCATTTTACCTATAACATTTACCGCACTCTCATAAACAGCCTCCATGTTTTCATTAGGATTGCCTGGGGCGTAGCGTGCGAACTCACAGTCGTTGAGTGTTTTTATGAACTCATCGATCAAGTCTTGTGCAACATGCTTGTCCGCCAATTGTGCGTTTACATTCTCTTTGTTAAGCGACGCAAGAGGTATATTGAGCTTGTCAGCTATATAGCCCCACAAGGCACGCATCACCTCATCATAGAATTCGTTTTGATTCTTCTGTTCGAGCAACTTGTAAGCCACCTTCATCCGTTTCTTTGCGGCCTTATTGGCTCGTTTGCCACGGCTTTTAGCGATGTTCGCATTATCCTTTAATTGTTTGTGTCCTATAGCAAGAATCACAAAGAACAGAATTAAAGGAATTATATAAACCATCCAATATTTCCATGATCCAAAGAAATTGTCATTTGGCAGGTGCGTCTTAACCTTGTTGGTCTTAATATACCTAATATCCTGATTAAGTTCTTTTACATCCTGCTGATTGTTCGTGTAGCTCGACATTGTTCCGCCCGTGCCAGTTCCCTTGTCCACTTTAATAGTATACGGTTCTGTCTTCAATGTCTTGTAAGTGTGCGTGGAAGTATCAAAATACACAAATTCAGCGGCTGGAATTGTATATACTCCTTGATGACGCGGCACAGCAAGATATTCAAACTCCCTTATACCAGACAATCCATTTCTGTTCAACGAGAAGTTATCATTCGTTTTAGCGTCATAAGTTTCAAAGTCCTTAGGGAAGTCCACCTCAGGAGCGGATATAAGCTTCATATTTCCCGTTCCCTTTACTTTAATCTTCATTGTTATAGCGTCGTTCGCCTTCACTTCCTTAGTATTGACTGAAGACGACACGCTGAATGTTCCTACAGCACCAGAGAAATTGGCCGGTTTGGACGGTAAAGGAGTGACATGGATAGTCAACTTCGGAGTCGCTATTTTCTTTTTCACCTCTATCATGGAGTTGCCATTAAAGAAGGCCTCGATAGGGTCAATGGCACGGTTTTGCTGAACGACAATACCCTCATAGGTTATGGAAGGGATCTCCAAAGTCCCAGACTTCTGCGGGAAAAGGACATATTGAGTCCAAACCACAGTATGGTAAACCTTGCCATTATAGGTTTCGGTCGTAAACTCCTTATTAAGAGGGAGCTTTATCTCCTGTATTTGGAAGCCGTCAAGTGTTGGCAACTTTCCGTCAAGTTGTGTCAGGTTGACTAATGTATATAATTTATACGTAACTAATATAGCCTCCTGTTCGTACACCTTTGTACGGCTGGCGGTTGCGGTCATAAACAAATCAGACGAAGATATCGCGGTTGATTGTGGCTGAGAAGTAGTTATCCCCCTTTGACGTGGCTGTTGTTGACCGCCACTTTGCGAATTTCCGCCACCAGTCGAGGCTACAACCTTAATCTTCAAGCTTTGCGACTGATAAGTTTTTCCACTCACCTTTATACTTGCCGGAGGCACAGTATATGTTCCGGTTTTCTGAGCCATCAAAGTAAACGTATAGGTATACGAACTACTTTGCGATGTCTTGCCATTAATAATTTGAATACTGCTTTGCGACGATGTACTCGGACCGTATATCACATCAAAGCCATTAAACGACGGATATGAGAAATCTGAAACATCCTGAGAGCTCACACTGTATTGTATACGGAATTTTTCGCCGACTTCAACCACCGAAGGGGCTGAAGCACGGAATGTCACGTTGTCTGCGACAATACGCAGTATTCCGAAGATTGCCATAAAGGCTATGATAAATATTCTCTTCATATCATCAACTTTTATAAACTACACACAGGGACGGAACCACACCTTACCAGTCCTTATCAAGTCCACGGCTATGCGCCCGTTCCGCTTTCTGGACTTTACGCTGCACCGCTTTCTCATCTTGTTGGGCTGAATTCAGCAACTGCTCAGCAGTTTTCTCATCCATTTGCCCTTCCTGCTGATTTTGTTTATTCTGATCCTGCTTGTCCTTGTTTTGGTCTTGCT
>CAZHZH010000115.1:0-802 GCA_964537205.1 uncultured Bacteroidaceae bacterium | reverse complement strand
TGTCCTTGTTCTGGTCCTGCTTGTCCTTGTTCTGGTCCTGCTTGTCCTTGTTCTGGTCCTGCTTGTCCTTGTTCTGATCTTGCTTGTCCTGTTTATTGTCATTACCATTGTTTCCGTTGTTCTGCTGGTTCTTCTTCAGCATATATTGCGCCATGGCAAGATTATAGCGAGTTTCGTTGTCATTCGGGTTACAACGCAGCGCGCTTTTATACAGTTCCACCGCTTGTGCGAATGCTTTTGTGGCGTCAGGACTATTTGCCTTCATCAGATTTCTACCATCGATATACGACATATTACCCATATTGTGATACACGAACGCCCTTTTCTCAGGTGTCTCGGCAACCTCAGCCAATGCTTTCTTGTATTGTGCAAAAGCGACAGAATCCTTGTTTTGGAAAGCGAGAGAATTACCTAAATTGTAAAAAGCCTCAAGCGATTTGTTCTTGTCGAGAGCCTTATGATAGTATGTCTCGGCCTTATTGAAATCCTTTTCGCGGAAATACTTATTACCAATGCGTATATAATCCCTGTCGCTGTTCTGTGCGAACGAGGCAATAGCGCAAAAGCAAAAGCACAAGCCCAATATGTATCTTAAACGAATCATCATTACTCCTTATTACAGATATTACTTAAACAACTTTATTCTACTCAAAAGCCCGTTCTTCCTATCCATTATGCATAATTCAGCGCATATCACCACAAATAGCAGAATAGCAACAGCGACAAACTGCTCATCGTACTCCGAATACATCGAAGTGGTAAAATCTTCTTTCTGCATCTTGGCGATTTCACTTTCCAGCAG
>CAZHZH010000114.1:0-4983 GCA_964537205.1 uncultured Bacteroidaceae bacterium | reverse complement strand
TCCAACTATTGGAAGTTCTCGCTCGGACAGAACAAGGCTCTCGACGATTTAAACGTTATAAAGGAGAAGCAAGACTTGGAACGTGAGATAGCCAAATGGGCGCAAGAAAACAACAAAGCTAAATACATAGGGATACTCGACTCGCTACAGGCGTTGTACGCGGCCAACTTCAACAATGCGTATTCAATGGAACTGGTCGAGGAATCGTTCGCAGAGGGAAGCGACATCCTGCAATTCTGCCTCATGCAAATGATACGCACATTGAGAGGCAATGACGAAGAAGAAGACTTGCAGAAGAAGATTCAAGAAACTTACAAGGACATCGACACAGAACTCGACAAAAAAGTCTTCGCCGCAATGATTAAAAACTATCGCAAAATGACGGTAAGCAAGGATTATGAACCCGATTTCATCGCCACTATAGACGAGCAATACAATGGTGATGTCGACGCATATACCGACCACATATACGAAACGTCGAATCTGACGGACAAAAGCCGCCTTGCCAACATAAAGACCCGCCAGGACATACTATACGACCCTATGTACGACATAGCCCTTAGCGTACTGACCAAAGTGTACTCGTTCTATGGTAGTGAGAGCGGCAGGATTGAAGAGTTCGAGCGTTTGCTTGGCGACGCGCTTCGTGAGATGAACAAAGACAAGGAGTACTATCCTGACGCCAACTTCACCCTGCGCATGAGCTACGGAATCGTCGAAGGCTATTCACCGTCAAAAGCACTGACATACGTATGCTACACGCTTCCACAGTCATTGATCGACAAGAACGAGCAAAACCCTACGAATCATGACTACGACTTGATTCCTTCAGTATACAAATGGTTGAAGAAAGGCAACTTCGGCGACCGCTATATCGACAAGTCCATCGGCCAGATGCCACTCTGCTTCCTTACCAACAACGACATAACTGGTGGAAACAGCGGCAGCGGTATGTTCGACGGAAAGGGACGGCTAATAGGACTCGCGTTCGACGGCAACTGGGAAGCTATGAGCGGTGACATAAAGTTCGACAACAAATTACAAAGGTGCATCGGAGTGGACATACGATATGTACTCTCTGTCATCGACAAATACACAAACGGCAAACGAATCATAAAAGAATTAACCCTTGAATAACATATCATTATGGACTACGAATCACACTACCAGCAACAAGAGCGGGGAAACTACCAGCAAAACGACTCTCAGCCGCAAGAAAGCGGAAACTACCAACAAAATGACTCTCAGCCGCAAGAAAGCGGAAACTACCAACAAAATGACTACCAGCCGCAAGAAAGCAGCACAACCTACTCTCAAGGCGGTTACCCGCCTTCAACGAAGCCCGACTCCAACTTGATCTGGGCTATACTTTGCACTATATTATGCTGCATACCTTTCGGCATCGTGTCGATAGTATATGCAAGCAAAGTGGATTCCCTTTGGAACATCGGAGCATACCAGGAAGCCTACAACGCAGCCAACAAAGCGAAGAAATGGGCTATATGGGGAGCTGTCATAGCCGTAGCGGCTGACATCTTATTATGTATATTCTATATAGCCATATTCGTTCTGGCCGCCGCCGCAGGGGATTACAACTATTAATGTTAAAAGAGAAACGCATAATGCCAATACTGTTTCCTGCCATCCTTGTGGTGGCAGGAATAGTATATTATACGTTCGATCCGACCACTCCTATTAATTGGTTTCCAAAGTGTCCGTTTCACTTACTGACGGGCTACCAATGTCCCGCGTGTGGCATACAGCGTGCCATACACTGCCTTATGCATGGCGACATCATCGGAGCCTTGCACTACAACTACTTCCTAATCATATCACTGCCACTACTTCTGCTGGCTATACTTGCCGAATGGTACAACTACCACCACGCGTTCGACTGGGTCAAACGAATAGTGTATAGCAGGTACACTTTAAGTTCCTACATCGCATTGTTTTTTATTTGGTGGATTCTAAGAAATATTCTGAAAATTTGAACGACACTAAAAATAAAATATGTAACTTTGCAAGGAAGTGTGATATTGAATCTCAACATACGTATTAAAAACAGATATTAATTACTAAAACTAATATAATAACCAACAACATGAAGAAAACTCTACTCTCAAAAGTAGGTCTCATCGCATTACTTGCAATGACATCATTGATGTCGTCCGCAGGCGAAAGATATACCTACAAGTTTGACGTCCAGCGTCCTTCTGATGCTGACAAACCAACATCTTGCACAGTCAAGGCGTCTCTTGTAAGAAGCCTGGTTGGAGCAAAGACTTTGTCTTCCCTCTCCCTTAGAGCCACATGGCTCAACTCGTTAGGCAAAGAGACATTCTATGATGGCAACACTACCGGCTCAACCGATGAAAAGGGACATTGGTTTACAAAAAGCGGCCTTGTCACTACAAAATCAAAGAATTATTGCGTAAAGGTAGTATGGGACCAACCGGACTTCCTCGTTTCGCACAACACTGAAGCCAATGCGGAAGTCGGATCAACCTACACCGTGAAGGAAGCGTTGATATACAACACGGACACCGTCGTGTACGAAATCAACGTGACAATTGGTGAAGCCGGCAGTGCGGAATCCGTCACCACCGACCAGCCGGACGTTATGGGCAGAAAGAGCATTACCGACAACTGGCTCGTAAGTCCTGTAGTCCGTCAGAACGAACAGGATCCAAAGACGCAGAACTATATTCAAGTGAACGCTGGTGACAAGATCACCCTCGGCTGTGACATAATCGACAAGAACAAGTACGTCGCAGGCAAGTACCAATGGAAAAAATACTATTGGGACGACAAACAGAAGAAGTACAAATCACAGAACATGCGAGGCTATAAGGATGAAGACTTCGTCCTTACCGAAAGCGCTGAATACGACGACGGCGGACAATACATCGTTACGGTACGCCTGACCGATACAGACAACAAGATCACCATTAAGAGCTACAACTACTATGTTGACGTACAGGAACACCCGGGCGAGTTTACCGAATGGCCTACATACTCGAAACTCTCCTACGACTTCCACTCCGAGTACCCGACACTGTCAATGCCTACAAAAATACACAGCATCAAGAAG
The DNA here is from genome assembly GCA_964537205.1 of uncultured Bacteroidaceae bacterium. GTDB lineage: Bacteria > Bacteroidota > Bacteroidia > Bacteroidales > Bacteroidaceae > Colivivens. The sequence continues at coordinate 1,892 of CAZHZH010000114.1, read as the reverse complement.
AAGAACGGCACAACTGCCAACTATTATGTGGCAAAGAAAACCGATGAAGACCCTTACGGTGGATGGTGGTCTGCATTCTGGGGTGACAACCTCAACACAGAAGTCGGAACAGACTCAGCTACTATCTACGGTGCTGCAAAGAACATGGTTGACAAATACGACTACGACTTCTACTACATGCGTGAAGTCATGGGTTGGCCACCTGACTTGAGTGCACGTAATGGCTACAAGTCATTCGTTTACATCTTTGGTTCCGGTCTTGCAAACGACAGTGAGTCAAACACCACAAAAGGAGGTTACCAGAGTGCCACATCTGTTGACGGACGTAGTTATGCTTGTGTATGGGCATCATATTATCCGTTCAGCCGGTTCCGTGACGACGCTGACTCGAAATGGTCGGATGGTGAATACCAGCGCAATGCGATGATCCACGAGGGTATTCACGCCATCTTCGCCGACCTGGGAGCGTGTCAGGGTTCTTCATGGTTCCACGAGGGAGGCAACAGTTGGTTGCAAGGTCAAGTATACGGACAACGTGACGGCGTACACGGAACAGCAGGTTATCTGAACGCAGGCGCAGTACTTGTACCTCACATGCCAATCGAATGCTATTCAGGTTGGTTGCAAGACGGCTCGTACGGAGGTCCAGCCGCACAGCGTGTGAACATGTACAATAGCAGCGGTCAGCAAGTATGTACTTGGAGAAACCTTATCGGCGGCGTACAATATGCCGATGCATTCCCGTTTGTATTGTCACAAGTGTGCGGCAACAAAGTCGTGCCATGGATTTGGCGTTATTGCAAGAACCGCGTGCTTGAAACCCTCGGCGACTCTATTGGCGACGAAAACATGCGCAACATAATCACCCAATACCGCGCTCGTCTCGCATGGTTCGACCTCGGAGAATGGAGGGATTCTTACCGTCAAGTTGCGAAAAATTATTTTGGAACAACCGTGAAAGCAGAATGGTCTCCTTATTGGATTGATGTAGAGCCTACCAAACTGACCCCGTACCAGTCAGTCGAGCAAAACGACAGTGCCGGTTGGATGGCACCAGACACGTTGACCAATCCAGGATGGAGCGGAGCCAACTTCATTCCTATTCATGTGACGGGCGACGTGGCAAACGTGGAATTCCGTCCTGAGGACACCAACATGCGCGCATTGCTTTGCTATGCCGACAAGGATGGAAACTGCTATTATAGCCAAGTTGTACGTTGCGGCAACATGAGCATCGACTTGAGCCATAAGCCGGCAAACGGGATCATCACTTGCGTCGTGGTCAACACAGACTACGTATACACAGGTGAAGATCAACTCAAACACCACTGGGATTACAGAATCCGCCTTGGCAAGGGTGCCGTCGCAGTTGCCGCTACCGACATACAGTGGTATCGCTTTGAAGAGACATTGACTGATCCTGACTATGAAGAACTCATAACCGGCATCAGCGATGTCAAGGCAGACGAAGCAGATCCATATGAGACTAAGAGCATCAGCATTCTTTCAAGCGACATTCATCCGGGAAGCAGCGTTCAAGTTGACCTTAACGGAGCAAACGCAAAAGACGTTGTTCTGCGCTTGGTTGGAACATCTGGCGTTGTAGTGGCTGACGGCCACGTCAATTCCGATGGTTCATTCGTAATACCTACAGGCATTCCAAACGGACTTTACATCGCTACATTTACATATAACGGCAAAAAGGATGTTGTGAAAATCATTGTGAAATAAAAACACATACGTGCATTGTATAAGAGGGTGTGCCAGACTTCTGACACACCCTCTTTTATCTCATATCAGTCATTAGGAAATCCTGACGACTAAATTCCAATTACCGATTTAACCCAAATCGGTCATTAGGCTGTTACGCCCTAACAAACTCTCTTTTTGTC
>CAZHZH010000113.1:0-5213 GCA_964537205.1 uncultured Bacteroidaceae bacterium | reverse complement strand
TTGTTTGTTTGATGAATTTTAGAGAAAAGGTATTTTATGGCCTGCCTGTGAGAACAGCCTTTGTTGCAGCAAATATACGGCAAATATAATTACCCGCCAAAACAATTTGGCACTTTTTTCTTTGTCACCAAAAAACTATACCATGGTATAATGAGTATTTGAATGGACATGCATAATCCGCCCCAGTTCGCCTATGAGCAAGACATGTTGAAAATGTTGAGGTTATACACCTGATTATTATTATAATAAAACTTCCGCTATGTCCGCAAACGTTTTCACTTGTATTATATTGTTGTGCGAGTATGTTGGGGCTTGTTCCATTTGCCACATACGGCCAGTCGGAATGTATATGCCGTAAGCACCGATTTCTATAGCGGGATGAATATCAGACTTGAATGAATTGCCTACCATGACGAACTCGTGAGGCAGAGCGTTCATCTTCTCACATAGTGTAGTGTATGCGCTTGTGCTTTTGTCAGAAACAATTTCGAGGTGGTCGAACAGTGGTGCGAGTCCTGAGCGGTTGAATTTATTTTCCTGTACTATAAGCTCACCCTTGGTGAAACATACCAATGTGAATTTGCCCGAAGATTTCAGCCGGGTCAGCGTTTTTGTCACTCCTGGTAGGGGAGTGGCGGGGTTCAACAGCAAGTCCATTCCAGAACGCAGAATCTTATGAACCAGCGGAGCGGGAATCGTATTCTGACTGACCTTAAGTGCGTTTTGTATCAATGACAAGATAAAGGCTTTTGTTCCATATCCCATTTCTGGCATGTTGTCCATTTCAACGGACAGCAAGGATTGTTTGATGAAATCCTCATCCCCGTATGCCCTGAGTATTTTACAGTACTGATTTTCTACCTCGTCGAATTGTGTCTGGTTGTCCCACAGGGTGTCATCGGCATCGAACGCTACTACTTTGATGTCTTTGCTTATCATTTTCTTGTCAGGTTATTGGCCTCTTCGATTATGGTGGTAATATGTTGACTTAGTTCGGTCATAGAGTGGAACAACAGGTTCGCTCCTTGTCCCGTGAGGACAGAGTCGGGTAGCGGGCCGGTATTTACCGCAATGACGAAGCAGCCTGCCGCGACTCCCGCTTGCACGCCCAATGGCGCGTTTTCAACTACCATTGTCTGTCTGGGCGTTAGTCCGCCAGCCTTCTTCATACCCATGAGGTATGGCTCTGGGTTGGGCTTCCCTAATTTAACGTCTTTAGCCGCGACCATCCAATCGCTGCGAAACAGATGGGGAAAGTTTTGCTCTATTCGTTCGAGGAGGCTTTGAGTACCCGAGCCTGTGACTATAATAGGAGTAATGCCAGCCTCTTTGGCCGCCGTTACAGTCTCAAGGGCTCCTTCCATGCGCCCCGCTTCAGGACACTGATTGAAAAACTCGCTCTTCTTCTTATATATTTTTTCGCATTCATCGGCAGTTGCGTTGCGGTGCAGCTGACGTTGTGTGATAATATTGATAGTGCTTGCCCCCGTGCGTCCTTCATACATATATGCCTCGGCTTCGGGCAAGTCCAGTCCGAAATATTCCATTGCTTTGTGCCACGATCTCGCGTGGTTTGGCATTGAGTTGAACAGGACTCCGTCCATGTCGAACATGATGGTTTTGAGTTTGAACGTGTCAAACTCGTTCTTGTGTGCAAACGTTTGCAGGGCTTTTGTAATTGTTTCTTTGTTCATATACTGTACTGATTGTTGTGGTAGTACAATTCTCACAATGTGACACCTGTCTTGAATATTGCGATTTCTTGATAGTTTTTCTTTTCATTCCATGTCAGCTCACCCGACGCAATGTTAATTACCTTTTGCTTGAATTGCTCAAACACATCCTGCATGGTGCGTCCTTCAACCAGTGTGCCTGCGTTGAAGTCTATCCATGTAGGCTTGTTGTTTGCGAGCATGGTATTTGAGCTTATTTTCATGGTCGGAACAAATGTTCCGAATGGAGTTCCCCTTCCTGTGGTGAACAATACCATGTGGCACCCCGCGGCCGCTAACGCCGTACTGGCTACGAGGTCGTTTCCAGGTGCGCTTAGCAAGTTTAGTCCTTTTACCTGCAGTCGGTCAGCATAGTCGAGAACACCCTCAACTGCGCTCTTGCCGCACTTTTGCGTGCATCCTAACGCTTTTTCCTCTAATGTGCTTATACCTCCCGCCTTATTGCCCGGACTCGGATTCTCCCCGACAGGCTCTCCGTGACTGAGGAAATACTCCTTGAAGTCGTTGATGAGTTTAACGGTCTTGTCAAACAGTTCGCGGGTATGGCAGCGGTTCATGAGTATGGTTTCGGCTCCAAACATTTCGGGAACCTCCGTGAGTATGGTAGTGCCTCCCTGGCTCACGAGATAGTCGCTGAACACCCCGAGGAGTGGATTGGCCGTGATGCCGGAGAACCCGTCGCTGCCTCCGCATTTCAAACCTATCTTCAGTTCTGATAATGGTACGGCACTGCGTTCGTCGTTACACATTATATTATATAGCTCACGCAGAATCCGCATTCCTTCCTCTGTCTCATCTCCATGTACTTTCTGAGACACCATGAAGCGTATCCGTTCCTTATCGTAATCGCCGAGCATGGCTTCGAACTGGTCCGGCTGGTTGTTTTCGCATCCTAAGCCGACTATGAGCACTGCTCCCGCATTAGGGTGGAGGACAAGATCGCGCAATATTTTCCGGGTATTCTCGTGGTCGCCACCAAGCTGGCTGCAACCATAGTTATGAGGATAGGCTACAACTCGAATGTCATGTCCGTCGGCCTTCTTTTGTATTTCCTCTGTAATTTGCTCCTTTAATTGAGTTACTATCCCGTTCACACAACCGACGGTCGGTACAATCCACAATTCGTTGCGTATGCCGACATCTCCATTCTTGCGACGATAGCCCATGAACGAATCTTGCTTGGATTGGATGTGGGGCAGGGTCGTGTCTATTGGGTTGTAGGTATATTCAAGTAGTCCGCCTAAATTTGTCTTTATGTTGTGGTGGCAGACAAAGTCTCCCTTCTTATGATCTTCTGTGAGATGTCCGATAGGGTAGCCGTACTTTATCACATTCTCTCCCGCCTTCATGTCCTTAAGCAAGAATTTGTGTCCTGCAGGAACGTCGGAGTTGAGTCGGACGCTTAAGCCTCCGACATTAACGATGCCGCCTTCTTTCAATGGCTCGATGGCTACGGCGACATTGTCGACCGGATTAATTCTGATAGTGTTCATATAGGTGCGTTTCTGAATTCTTTGGGAGTCATCCCCGTGTGGTGCTTAAAGTATTTTGAGAAAAGCGATTGGTTGGCGAAATGAAGTTGCGAGCATATTTCCTTGACGCTGTACCTGCTCCACTTCAGCATGGCCTTGGCGTCGAGAATGATGTACTCGTCGATCCATTCGGTCGCATATTTGCCGCTTACTTCATGTACTATGGTCGACAGGTACTTTGGGCTGATCGATAATTTGTCCGCGTAGAATATAACCTGACGGCTCTCTCTGTAGTGATTGTGCACTGTATGCAAGAATCGCATGAACAGTTCTTGCCTGCGGTTTTTAGGTTCGTTGTTTTCTTCTAACAGGTGTTTCTCGTAGAATGACTGCATTCCGTTGTATCTAAGCAGGTCAAGGTACGCCTTGGCTATTTGCGACCGATAGTGAAAATCCTTCCTCATCAACTTTTGCTTCATCATAAGGTAAATGTTGAGTGTCTCAGTCAATTCACTATCGCTGAGTTTGAAAAAAGGAGTGTTTTGTGTGTAGCGGTACGCCGCCATCCATGTCTTTATGTCTCCTTCGAAGTGCAAGAACTGTGGCGCGATTGCCACTACGATGCCCTTGAAGTCCTTTGAAAAGTCGAACAACTGTAGGAACGCCCCCGTTATGATGGTGACGGCCGTGCTTTTTGTCAACAAGTATTCCTGAAGGTTCACCTTCACGCGCATCTGTCCTTCCACACATACAAAGATGACGGTCATTGCAAGTTTTACCGGAGCTTTGCTTGCGATGTGCTTTTTCCTTTCATCATCGTCGTTGTTTTCGCTTGTGGCTTTTGTCGTGTCGGAGTTGCCATAATCAACCTGTCCGCTGTCGAGATTGTCGGCAATGAATAGTTTGCCGTCAATTTGCGGATATCTCTTGTCATTGGGGAAATCCTTGAAATCTATTTCTTGCAGTACGTGTCCCGCTGTAGTATTTGATGAGTTCATTGTATAGCAAAGAAGTTCGTTGTTCTTATTGTAAGGATTACAAAGATAGAACTTTTTTTGACTTGAAGGTCATTGTCGCCGTTGTTTTATTTGTTTATTCCGGAATTTCCTTGCCATTGCAAGGATTTTGTCCTTTGCGACAACGATAGTAACTGATATGATGATGAGCATGATGCCGGTGACACTTCGTGTTGACAGTTGTTCTCCAAATACAGTTATGCCTATTATGACCGCCGTTGTAGGTTCCAACGCCCCAAGGATCGCAGTTTCTGTCGCGCCGATTTTCTGTATTGCGATAGCTGTGAGGACAAGTGAAAGAGTTGTAGGGAATAGGGCGGAACCTATGGAGTAGCACCAGTTCCATCCGTGCGGTATTGTCATTTCTCCGCGTATTCCAATACCTACGAATATGAGAATAGTTCCAAACAGAAGGATATAGAATGTTATTTTGGCGGATTCCATCTTCGCTAACGATCCGCGTTTTATAAAAATAAGGTATAATGAATATGTAAGTGCCGACAAGACGACCAACAGGACTCCTTCAATATTAACATTGGTTACGCCGTCGCCTTTGGTAAGGATAACTATCCCTATGGTCGCCATCAGCAAGCATGCCCAAACGAGCCAATGAAGCCTCTCGTGGAACGTCCATGCCATTATTACCGCAGTGAGAATGGGGTAGATGAACAAGATGGTGCTGGATATGCCTGCATCCATGACGCTAAATGCGATAAACAGTCCCAATGATGATATTGCCATTAGGAACCCGAGTCCCGCAAGTTGCCATGTTTCAGTTCGGGTCAGGCGAAATTTTTCTCGTTTCCACAACATTATTGCGGCGACCATAGGTAGGGAAAGCAGGTATCGGAACAGCAGGACCGACCACGCGTCCATTCCACTGGAGTAGAGAGGCAGTGCGAAGAGGGGATTGAGTCCGTAGAGTGCCGCGGCAATCATTCCCAATATATATCCTAAATGACTTGGCTTTCTCATATTTGACTAATATATAA
>CAZHZH010000112.1:0-5299 GCA_964537205.1 uncultured Bacteroidaceae bacterium | reverse complement strand
TCATTCCGAGGCCTTGGCCGAGTGAACCTTCAGTGCGCTATAATCGTGCTATGCCGCAGTGCTATGGGGGCCGCTATGAGGATCCACTCCTCCGCTGCGCTCCGTCGGGATGACGAGTGGGGCGCTATTATCGTGCTATGCCATGACGCAGCCCATTTACGGGTGCAACCAACAAAAATAAACGAGTTTATTTTGTATTGTGTTCGGTTTGCACTATATTTTCATAATATCGGCGGCACCTCAACAATAAAAATAAACGAGTTTATTTTGTATTGTGTTCGGTTTGCACTATATTTGCAAAAGAAATCAGACAGACATGAACAGACAAGAGCTAATAAGTCAGATCAGACAAAAGGGAACGTTCCTATGTGTCGGACTTGACACAGACATTAAAAAGATTCCGCAACATCTTCATAGTACAGAAGATCCGGTATTTGAATTCAACAAGGCAATCATCGACTCCACCGCGCCCTACTGCGTGGCATACAAACCCAACAACGCCTTTTACGAATGCGGAGGCACAAACGGGTGGGTAAGCATGGAGAAAACCATCAGATATATCAAAGCGCACTATCCCAATCATCTCGTCATAGCAGACGCCAAACGCGGGGACATCGGCAATACGTCGAAGATGTACGCAAGATGTTTCTTCGAGGAAATGAACGTAGACGCGCTGACGGTCGCCCCGTATATGGGCGAAGACAGCGTGAAGCCGTTCCTTGAATACGAAGGCAAGTGGGTGATTCTGCTTGCGCTGACAAGCAACAAAGGCAGTCACGACTTCCAGTTCACAGAGTTGCGAGAAGGTGTGCGCCTTTTTGAAAAAGTAATAATGACAAGTCAGACATGGGCGGACGAGAACCAAATGATGTATGTTGTAGGAGCGACACAAGGAAAGATGTTCGAGGACATACGCAAGATCGCCCCCAATCATTTCTTGCTTGTACCAGGCATAGGGGCACAAGGAGGCAGTCTGGAGGAAGTGTGCAAATACGGCATAACCAAGGACTGCGGCCTCATTGTGAACTCTTCGCGCGCCATTATCTACGCCGACTCGACGGAGCGTTTCGCAGAAGTCGCAGGAGAGCGGGCAAGGGAAGTTAGCGGACAGATGGCATACTTCCTTAAAAACATTTGACCTTATCGACAAGATGAATGACTGTATAAGAATAAAAGGCGCAAGAGTAAACAATCTCAAGAACATAGACGTAGAGATACCGAGGAACAAGCTTGTGGTGATTACCGGCGTAAGCGGATCGGGCAAGTCGTCGCTTGCGTTCGACACACTTTACGCGGAAGGACAACGCCGCTACGTGGAAAGCCTTAGCACGTATGCCCGCCAGTTCATGGGCAGGATGCACAAACCGGAATGCGACTTCATTGAAGGCATACCTCCTGCAATCGCCATCGAGCAGAAAGTCGTCAGCCGCAATCCGCGAAGCACTGTCGGCACATCAACAGAAATATACGACTACCTGCGGATGCTCTACGCACGTGCGGGGCACACATTCTCACCGATAAGCGGACAGGAAGTGAAGAAACATACGCCCGAAGACGTGGTGAACTGCATGAAGTCATACAAGGAGGGAACCAGGTTCATGGTGCTGTGCCCGCTAATTTGCAGGAACGGCCGCACGGAATCAGAGCAACTCGAAGCATACAGGAAACAAGGACTGTCGTTGACCGACGTGATAGACGGGAAGACCTACATCATTATCGCGCGCATGACAGTGCACGACGACAAGAACAACATAAGCCACCTCATCGACTCATGCGAGACCGCCATATACGAGGGCGAAGGACAATGTGTGCTGAAATTCCTAATAAGCAAAACAGACAATGATCCGGCGAACATCACCAATTATACCGTCCACACTTTCTCGCTTGCGTTCGAAGCCGACGGCATGAAGTTCACCGAACCGACAGAACACCTCTTCTCCTTCAACTCGCCCGTCGGAGCGTGTCCTGAATGCGAGGGGTTTGGTAAAATCATCGGCATAGACGAGCAGTTGGTCGTACCGAACCAGGAGTTGAGCGTGTACAATGAGGCTGTATTCTGTTGGCGCGGAGAAAAGATGAGCGCATGGAGGAAAGAATTCTGCCGTCAAGCCCAGACGCACGACTTCCCTATTTTCGAACCTTACTACAAACTCACACAAGAGCAACGAGACTACCTGTGGCACGGCGATGTGGACAGTCAAGGCAACCGCATTGACAAACACCAGGTGTGCATAGACTCGTTCTTCGACATGCTTCGGGAGAACCAATACAAAATCCAGTACCGTGTGATGCTGGCACGCTACCGGGGAAAGACCACGTGTCCGCTGTGCCACGGCACAAGACTGAGGAAAGAGGCGACCTACGTGAAAATAGGAGGGAAAAGCATTATAGAACTTGTCGAGATGCCCATCAACGAGCTCTACGACTTCTTTCAGCATTTGAAACTCTCCGAACAAGACGCGATAATAGCGAAGCGCCTGCTAATCGAGATAAACAGCCGGTTGCAGTTTCTATTGGACGTAGGACTCTCCTATCTCACACTTAACCGGCTCAGCAACACACTGTCGGGCGGAGAGAGCCAGCGCATCAATCTTGCCACAAGCCTTGGAAGCAGCCTGGTCGGAAGCCTGTACATCCTCGACGAGCCAAGTATCGGACTACACAGCAGGGACACCCAACGCCTGATAAAAGTACTCAAAGAGCTGTGCGACTTAGGGAATACAGTGGTGGTGGTAGAACACGACGAAGAAATCATACGCGCCGCAGACTACATAATCGACATAGGCCCCGACGCCGGACGACTGGGCGGAGAAGTGGTTTGGCAAGGAACTCCCGACATCAATGAAGAGCTGAAAGCGGAGAACCAGAGAAAAGGCTTAGGCAGTCACACCCTCGACTTCCTCACACACAAAGAAACGATACCAGTGCCACTAAGCCGCAGGCCATGGAACAACTCCATTACTGTACGCTGCGCGAGAGAGAACAACCTCAAGGGCATAGATGTCAAGATTCCATTAAATGTGATGACGGTGGTAACAGGAGTCAGCGGCAGCGGCAAGTCGACTTTAGTGAACGACATCTTCTATCGCGCCATGATGCGCCACCTTGACAGAGTGTGTGACCGTCCGGGACAATTCCTCGGACTTGAAGGTGACACAGACAAAATTGAAGCAGTGGAATTTGTAGACCAAAACCCTATCGGTACATCGACACGCAGCAACCCAGTCACATACATAGGCGCATACGACGACATACGGCGCTTGATGGCATCACAACAGCTCGCCAAGCAAATGGGATACACACCACAATACTTTTCCTTCAACGCCGAAGGCGGAAGGTGCGAGGAATGCAAGGGAGAAGGAACCATAACGGTGGAGATGCAATTCATGAACGACCTTGTGCTTGAATGCGAGTCGTGCCACGGCAAGAGATTCAAGAGCGACATCCTTGAAGTCAAGTTCCATGGCAAAGACATATACGACATCCTCGAACTCACTGTCAACATGGCGATAGAATTCTTCACCCAATACAAACAGCCCCAAATAGCTATGAAATTAAAGCCATTGCAGGACGTGGGACTCGGATACATAAAACTCGGGCAGACATCATCCACCCTTTCGGGCGGTGAGAACCAACGAGTGAAACTGGCATATTATCTTTCACAAGAGAAGACACGGCCGACGATGTTCATCTTCGACGAACCGACGACAGGCTTGCACTTCCACGACATAAAGAAACTGTTGGAGGCCTTCAACTCATTGATAAGCAGAGGGCACTCAGTGCTGATTATCGAACACAACATGGAGATAATCAAGAGTGCGGACTACGTCATCGACCTTGGACCAGAGGGAGGAGCCGAAGGAGGTTACTTGGTGAGCTCTGGAACCCCCGAGGACGTGGCACAATGCAAGGAAAGCTACACAGGACAAACATTGAAATCATATTTAAGACAATAACAATGAAGAAATTCTTATTCGCAGCATTAGCCTTTGTGCTGACAATCACCACAAAGGCACAAAAATTCGAAGACTACTTCGAAGACAACACACTCCGTATAGACTATATAATGGGAGGCGACAGTGTCAACCAATATATACAAATGGAGCAACTCTACAAACAGCCGAAATGGGCAGGTCGCAGAAACCGTCTTGCAGAGACGTACCTGTTGGGAAACGGACAAATCAACGTGTTCGACAGCGAGACAGGGAAACTGATTTACGTGCACACGTTCTCCACCTTGTTCCAAGAATGGCAGAACGAGATTGAAGCGACCAAGATGACACGCGGATTCGAGGCAAGCTACAACATCCCGTTTCCTAAAAAGCCCATCGACGTCCAAGTCACACTGACCAACAACCACAACGTAGTCACATCGAAGATGACCCACCACGTCGACCCTGACGACATACTCATCCGCCCGATAGGAGAAAACGGCATACCTTATAAATATATAGTAAAGAGCGGAGACATAAGCGACTGCGTGGACCTTGCGATCGTGGCAGAAGGCTATACCAAGGACCAAATGGACAAGTTCTACAAAGACTGCGAGCGCGCGGCAGAAGCCTTGTTCAGCCACGAGCCGTTCAAATCTTTAAAAAGCCGCTTCAACGTAGTGGCAGTAGCAAGCGAGTCGCAAGAAAGCGGCCCTTCAGAACCAGGCAAAGGAATATGGCACAATACGGTCTTGAGGTCGCACTACGATACATTCTACAGCGACCGTTACCTCACGACATCCAGCGTACACAAACTGTACGACATACTCAGCGGCGTGCCTTTCGAACATATCATTGTCCTGATTAATACACCGCGTTATGGAGGCGGAGGCATCTACAACCAATGGATGTGCAGCTCGAGCGACCACCCCACTTTCAAGCAAGTGCTTGTCCACGAGTTCGGCCACTCATACGCCGGACTTGCCGACGAGTACGCCTACAGCGACAACTACGTGGAATGGTATCCATCGGACACGGAACCATGGGAACCGAACATAACCACCCTCCACGACTTCAGTAAAAAATGGAAGGACATGATACCCGCCGGAACACCAATACCGACAACCACAAATACAGAAGGACAGGCATCTCGTCCTGTGAACGCAGAACGAGGAGGCAAGAAGGAAGATCTGAACGCGAAGACCAAAAAGGTGGGAGTATACGAAGGCGCAGGCTACCAGATGAAGGGAGCGTACCGTCCCGCTGAACTTTGCCGGATGAACGTGAACGAAGTAGAGGACTTCTGTCCGGTATGTACCAGGGCGATAATCGGCATCACAGACTTCTACACAGCGAAGTAAATTAGT
>CAZHZH010000111.1:0-5372 GCA_964537205.1 uncultured Bacteroidaceae bacterium | reverse complement strand
GTCGTCGTTCTTTATGGGAATGAAGGCGGAGGGCGCGGATGACGCCCAAGGCTCTACGGACTCAAATGAAGGTGAACAAGCGCAAACTGCATGGGCGGACGACCAGGTGCAAATCGCAACTTCGGTAAACGACGGCATGACCTTCAACGAGGCGTTTGCGGCGGCGCGTAGCGAGGTCGGTCCAGGTGGGGCTTTCGAGTGGCACGGCAATATATACGGCACGTACTATGCCGACGAATGGAACAACATGACCGCTGAGGAGAGGGCTGAATACGGAAGCCATTTCAATTGGAACAACATCGACCATTCCACAAGTGACGTGGCGCAGTCGGCGGAGACGACACACCATTCCGCCACCGCGCAGACGGCAACTGTGTCGGACGACATCAACATTGTTTCCGTGGACCATGAAGACGGTCAACTTGCAGATGCTGTTGACGGAGATTCACATGTCGCACAGACTAACGGCGAAACCATTGACGGTTCTGACAATCCGAATGTGGAAGTGCTGGGTGTAGTCCACGACGGCGACAGCGGCGTGAATGTCGGCGCGTTTACAGTTGACGGACACGACATGATGGTGCTTGACGTGGATGGAGACTTGACGTTCGACTATGCGGCAATGGACAGCAACGGCAACGGGGAGATCGACGCTGACGAGTTGGTAAACATACAAGGGCAGAACATCACTGTCGACGACATGGGCGGATTCACCGACCAGACGGGTGGCATGCTTTCCTCAAACGACGATTTAGACTATTCTGTTGATTCTTCAGCTGATTCTACGTTATGAATACCGGTGTGTTGAAAACGATTGTCGCTGTAATCCTGCTGTGTGTATGTGGTTGCCTGCAGGCGCGCGTGTACTTGGTGTCGGTAGGCATCGCCGACTATTCGGGCTATCCGTCGAAGATCAATGATTTGCGCCTGCCGGCCAACGACGCAGACGCGGTTGTCGCCCTGTATTCCAAAAACACGTCAGTGGACTATGCGTTGTTGCTCAATGGCGACGCGACAAAGGACCGCATAGTGCGCGCCATCCAAAAGGTGTTCGGCATGGCGGGAAAGAATGACATCGCCGTATTTTTCTTTAGCGGACACGGATATGCCGGCGGCTTCTGCGCTTATGATGGCAAAATCAGCTACGGCGAGGTACGACGTGCGATGTCGAAAAGCAAGTGCAAAAACAAGATGATGTTCGTCGACGCCTGCCGTTCCGGCGGAATGCGCGTCAACCATTCGTCTGCCCAGAGTGCGATTAACGAGTCGAAGAACGCCAACGTCATGCTTTTCCTCTCGTCGAGAAACAACGAGATCTCTATCGAGCGGAGGGATATGGAGAACGGCTTCTTCACGACTTTCCTCCAGCGGGGTCTGAAAGGCGGGGCAGATGCCAACCACGACCGCGTAATTACCGCCCGCGAACTCTACGACTTTGTGCATGACGGTGTAGCCCAAATATCTGATGGGATGCAGCACCCTGTGATGTGGGGCAATTTCAACCGTGACATGCCGGTAATGAAATGGTAAACTTTAAACCCAAATCGGTCATTAGCGTTATGATGATAACAACTATATTTCCAGAGCAGATGTTTTTACGGTTTGAGGGCGCAATGGGGTTCCATTGTAACCGAAAAACGAGAAAATAGATGACAAAAAGAGAGTTTGTTAGGGCGTAACAGCCTAATGACCGATTTGGGTTAAACACAAGCGATATGGAAACAATAAAGATAAAATGCCCCTTCGACGGAGCGATACTGTCGGTCAAGGACGTTCCCGGAATTGAAAACAAGAATGTGACATGCCCGATATGCAACAACACGTATCCGTTCAAGCAATTCAAGCGAGTGACTGAGAGTCGTAACGGGTCGGATGGTGGGACGGAAACTGATTGCGACTCATCCAAAATGAATTTCACCTTGGGCGTGCTTAAGGTGGTTGACTCCGGAGTCAAGTTCCAACTGAAACCCGGACGCAATGTGATCGGCAGAAAGGCGCATACTTCAACCGCCGACTTTCAGATCGATATGGGCGAGAACCACAAAATGAGCCGTGAGCACATTGTCATCGAAATCAAGAAATTACCACAAAAGGGCTACGTGCATTATTTGTCGTTCCCAGAGGGAAAGATGAAAGTCAATCCCACTTTCGTCGGTGACAACCAATTGCTGGTTGGCGACTGTGTGATACTCGAACATGGCGATGTGATAAAGCTGCCAGGAGCGACTCTTAAGTTTGAAATACCGGATGGAGAGGAAACGGACATTTAATAAATTAGTGTGTGCAGATGAATTACAAGATTAAAGCATTCAGTATATATGAGTTCGGCAAACGGACCGATGCCGACGGCAACCCGCACCAGGAGGACTGCCTGTTCCCTGAATATGGCAAACAGACCGATGCCGACAGGACGTTCATACTGTGCGACGGCATGGGCGGACACGATGCCGGCGAGGTGGCGAGCGCGACCGTGTGTGAGGCGATGAGCGGGTCGGTCTTGAATGACGGACACGACAAGGACGGCGTGTTTACAGATGCCGACTTCGCCGCCGCGCTTACCGCCGCATTCGACGCCCTTGATAAAAAAGACACAGGGGCAAGCAAGAAGATGGGAACTACAATGACGTTCCTCAAACTGCACAATGATGGCGCCACGATCGCCCATATAGGCGACAGCCGTGTATACCATATACGCCCGGGCAAGACGGGTGAGGATACGCAAATACTGTTTGAGACGGAAGACCACTCGCTGGTCCACGACCTGATTAAAGTCGGAGAACTGACGAGGGAGGAGGCCCGCAAGTCCGGACAGAAGAATATCATCACACGTGCCATGCAACCTAATATGGAACGCCGCCCGAAGGCTGACATATACCATACGGCGGATATCAAGCCAGGCGACTATTTCTATATGTGCTCCGACGGCATGCTGGAACAAGACGACATGGAGTCGGGCGTAAGCTTGAAGAACATATTCTCGGAAGAGGGTGGTGACGATGACCGGAAGGTCGGGATATTGAGAGGGGCGACAGACGAGAACAAGGACAACCATTCCGCCTTCATCATCCATGTGCTTGAGGTCGTTGATCCAGCTGTTGACCAAGAGACCAAGGACAATTCCGAAACCGCGCCAACCAAACACGAGGCAATAGTGGAAGAAGAACCGGAGGACGCTCATGCACAGACACAAGACAATGGTGAGAACGCTCATGATGGAGCAAAAGACAGTGGTGAGAACGCCGCACATGTCTGCCAGAGTAATAGGCACAGATTTTTGAGAAGATGGCTTATTCTGTGTGCGGTGCTTATTGCCATTGCCGCAGTTGCCGCCTTTGTCGTCACATACTTGAAACGCAAGGCGCCGGATCCTCCCGAAGTGAAAAAGGCTGAGATAGAAGTCACAAACAGAAGTAACAGTATACAAATATGATTGATCCAAAAATGTGCCTGCCGATTGGCACCGTCCTTTGGGGAGAATCCTGTATATATCGCATTCAGAAAGTATTGGGTTCGGGCTCTTTCGGCATCACTTACCTTGCCGATGTGGAATTGAAGGGCGCGCTTGGCTCCCTGCACAGCAACACGCAGGTGGCGATCAAGGAGTTCTTCATGAAGGAGATCAACGGTCGTGAGGGTAGCACGGTGACGAGCAGCAACAAGGGCGGGGTGGTGGACGACTATCGGAGGAAGTTCCGCCGTGAAGCCGCCAACCTCGCCAAGCTGAACCATCCCGACATCGTGAAGGTGCTTGAGAGCTTCGACACCAACGGCACCTCCTATTATGTGATGGAATATATAGACGGCATGAGTCTCGACAAGGCGATTGAGAGGAAGGGCCGCCTTGGTGAGGCTCAAAGTCTTGCCATCATGAGGCATGTCTGTACCGCCGTGTCGTACATGCACAAAAACAAGATGCTGCATCTCGACATCAAGCCCGGCAACATCATGCTTCGCAGTAATGGCGACGCTGTGTTGATCGACTTCGGCTTGTCGAAACAGTACGATGACAAGGGACAGCCGGAAACAAGTACCACGATAGGTAGCGGCACCCCCGGCTATGCTCCGATAGAACAGGCAAACTACCGTGAAAGCAAGGATTTCCAGGATTTCCCGGAGACGATGGATGTCTATGCCCTTGGCGGCACGCTGTTCAAGATGCTGACTGGTCATCGTCCGCCTAATGCGTCTGAAATCTTGAACTATGGCTTCCCATGGGGTGAGTTGAAGCAGCACGGAGTCAGCGACGGCATGATCAATGTAATCAGTCATGCCATGGCTCCTATGACAAAAGACCGCATCCAAACAGTAAGCGAACTGGCAAGACGGCTACAAGGATTGGGTCATCATTCTGAGGAGACGGAGACTGACGATGAGAGGACGGAGTGGAAAAATGGAACAACATGGACGAAACCAAATGATCAATATCGACAGACAAGATCACAAACTACAGATGAACCTGTCAAACCTGCTCCAAAACCGAAACGGTTCGGATGGCAGACTGTAACATGCATTTCTGCGGCTGTGATTGCAATAGTAGTAATCGTCATAATGGCAAAGTCGAATTCTGAAAATAATGACAAACCTGTGGCTGAAGAAAAGTGGCATCAATCTCCTGTAAATGATGCAAATGCAAGTGATTATGTCGACTTCGGCCTGTCGGTTAAGTGGGCTACGTGCAACCTTGGTGCGTCAAGTCCAGAGGAGTATGGCGACTACTACGCATGGGCAGAGACTTCGCCACGTACTATAAGTCCCTGGAACTATGATTGGAATTCAACTCCTTATTGCTTAGATACGTCTGGAGGCTCGTGGAGCAAATACACGGGTTCTGACGGCAAGACCGTCCTTGACCCAGAGGATGATGCCGCCACAATAGCCCTCGGTTCCCCATGGCGCATGCCGACCTTTGACGAGATTAAGGAACTGTTGAAAAAGTGCAAATGGACTTGGACCACGATGAACGGCAAGAACGGTTACAAGGTGGTTGGTCCTAACGGTAATTCCATATTCCTGCCCGCCGCTGGCTATCGCTTCGGTACGAGTCTCTACTACGCGGGTACGACCGGCAGCTATTGGTCGAGTTCGCTCAATACGAGCAGCCCGGACGACGCCGACTACTTGGACTTCGATTCGGGCTATCACGACTGGGGCAACTACGGCCGCTACAACGGGCAAAGTGTCCGGCCTGTCCGCCCATGAACTTGTCTCATTCTCTTTCCCCGAACAGGACAACCCCGTGTCCCGCTGTGCCGTGACGCCCTGCCACGGCAGTGGCTACCCAAGGGCGTGACGGCACAGCGGGACCGCCCCCGAAAATAATAAACGAACAAAACAATATGGCACAACTGAAAGAAATAAACCCAAATCGGTCA
>CAZHZH010000110.1:0-5915 GCA_964537205.1 uncultured Bacteroidaceae bacterium | reverse complement strand
ATCTTCGATTACTGGACTTTGGACAAACTCCGCAGATACCGCAATGGCAACAAGTACGACGGGAAACTTCTGACAAAGGAGGAACAAGAACTGCGCCAATACTATAGTAAAGTGCTGAACATTTGCAACGAGGAGTCGGCAATACGTGAGGGACTTTTCTTCGACTTAATGTATGCGAACTACGATAACAACCTGATGGATACAAACCGTCAATACGCCTTTCTGCGCCAGTCAGGTAACGAGGCCATACTCGTAGCGGCCAATTTTGCCGGAACAGCCACATCAACCTCCATCCGCATACCAGACCTTGCGCTCCAGTGCCTCAACATCCAATCAGGCACTTATGTAGCAACCGACTTGATTACAGACACCCAACAGTATGTCGACTTGCATGCGGATTACCTCATCAATATCACACTGCCGGCCAACGACGGCGTAGTGCTAAAGCTCGCCATGAAGTAGCATCGGACGGCATCCGTCAATTCGTACAGGAACAGTGTCTGCCACAATGGATTCATCTGACAGGAAACGCAACTTTACAATCATCGCCTCCTTAGTCTTCGGAGGTGTTTGGTCAAAAACGAAATTGCCCAAACTATAATAGACCAACGAAGGATGCGACACTTGTCTTTCTGTCACGTTAATGGTATCTATTGATTGAAGCACATGCGGATGATGCCCTATTATAGCATCCGCCCCAGCCCCGGCCAAACGCCGCGCCTGCATGCGTTGCGTCATATTGGGATTGGACTGGAACTCAGTCCCCCAATGTAATACCACTACAATCCAAGTTTTTGGATGCGATTGCTTGTATTCATTTACAGCCCTTGCGAGGTCTTCATACGACGCTTGGCATACGCCTGGCCTATCATCCAAGTTATGCCAGTTCTCCAACGTCATCATAACAGAATTGAATAGTGCCACGCTTACACCACCCTTTCTTATAACCGTCGGACCGACACGCTGCTCGTCAGTCAATCCATACCCTATCGGCACGATACCAACGTCTTTCAGGTGCTGATACGTCGCCAAAAGTCCGCGTCGCCCTTGATCATTAGTATGGTTGTTCGCCAATGCCGCATGGGTTATCCCCATCGCTCTCATGCTGTCAGCCCATTCAGCGTCTGCCCTGAATATATATTTCTTATTGATAGCCGAGACAGTGTCGGTCAGCGGACACTCAAGATTGATCACAACAGCATCTGCCTTGCGGAACGACGGACTCACATCTGAGAATATGTATGAAATGCCGTTTCGTTCGGCAACACGGCGTACGCCACGGTCGAGCAGCACGTCACCCGTGAACAGTATTTCCAAAGACTCACCGGCGTCACCCTCCTGCGGATGTGAAGTACACGCCATGAAGACGATGCCGGCGAGTGCGACGACACAAATTCTGCTACCAACCATCACTTACGCCTACTTAACAACCTGTGCTATAGAAGATCTCCTCGTTTGCCTTCGGAGCCTTGTCAAGCAAGAGCGGCTGCATCCATACGGGTCTGCCAGGTGCGTCACCGTCAAGCTTCTTCTGCCACTCCTCATCAGTCAGTCTGCTACCAAGCGGATTGACAAACTCGTAGTAGCTGAATGTCGCTCCACGTGTCAAGTAGACCTTTCCTCCAATCACCACGTTCACATAAATAATGTCGGCATTTCCTGTAGCCTCATACAGGATTCCGCATTTCTTACATTTCAACACATTACGAGTGAAGACATCGGCGACAACGGCTATTGAACGGTCGGCGCCTTTGACCAAGTCCCATGAATACAAGTCCAAGTCGGGGTCTATCACGCCCAACGTGAACCACTCCATCGAACTGCCCAAGTACCTTATTTCATTATACTCTTCCTCTGTGAGGGTTTCGCCAGCCAATTCTTTCTCAGACACCTTGATGCAGAAGTCCATATAGTCTTCGAGGCTCTGGGTCTTACCGTCGAGGTCGTCAGTCATAAGCCCGTTCTTTGTGAGCAGCGCACGAGTGAGGGTCAGCATCTCCTTCATCTTGTTCCAGAATTTCAAGTTAGGCTCGACATACCCCACAAGGATTGGATCAGGGTAGTCCCCACCCGAACCACATTCGGCTACAATCGGTTGCTCCGCATACAGTATCGCATCATGTTTCAGTTCGCTCCACGACGCGAGGGCGGTATTGATGTTCTTCTTCGACCATGATGTGGTTTTCATATAGTCAGGGTAATCCTTGTCAACCTTCTGCAGCTCGACAAGGCATTCCATCCACTTGTTGTACATCGACTTGTTCCAGTCCTTGTAATTCTTGAACTCGTACTTCAAGGTCTTCATCTTGTTTTCATATCCGCTCCATTTCTTCGCGTCTTCATAATAGTCGTCATTAATTATGTCGGCATCCTTCACGCCGAAGGCTGAGAACACATGGAGTCCGCGAGGGAATGGCAGTTCACAATTAGGAGTCGGGTCATACGTCTTACTGAGAATATATCCATCCGCCGTATAACGTTGAGGCATAAAGTTGATTTTGTCTTCGCAACCATCCTCTGCGATTTTGGAAGTGATGCGGTTTCGGGTCTTGAACAATCCTACAAGATATTCGTTTATCTTCTGCAACGACTTTACATCAGTTATGTCAGCCAGAGTGAAGTCCGTGTGTTTTGCCATATAGTCGGCAATATCCACCACAGCCACATTGTCTGGTTCTCCCATCAGGAAATCGAGGACATGATACACGCCTATGCCGCCTGCGGCTACACTTGCGTCTATGTTTTTCAGCAAGTAAGCCATCAGTACCGCTTGCTCAAGCGATTCTTGGTTTTCACGACAGAAAGTATATGTCTGCAACCACATCATATACCGGAAATAACGTTGCGATTCCTCTGATCTCGTATAGTGACCACGGGGCTTGAACAAGCTGTAAGGGAAGTTTATTGCCTTTTTCATCATTGGTGAAACGTCGTCCACCGCTTTATAGACATTGTCCACTTCAGTGCGCACGTCGCTCGCATAGCTTGCAGGAACAGACAAGCCTTTGTTTGTAAGCAGTCGCTCGGCAACCGCGAAAAACGCCGCGTTATTCTCTGCCAGCTTCTTGAGTTTGGCATCATCAGTCGATGTCGCAATCTCCTTTGCCTTTTCATACATGGCGACATTCAGGTTATGCAGACGCGGAGCGAACTCGCCCTTCTCCAAGCTCTTCATCACGTATTCGAAATACATGTGAAAGGCCTGCAGATACAAATCTGTAGTTATGTAATTCGGAGTCATGGTGTAGTCGTTCTCCTCATATATATTAAACAGTTGCTGTCTGTCGCTCGGCATGACGGCGAAATTGTGATGACCGAGCATGGCAAGGAATTTAGCGTCGTAGTCATCATATTGGAACATATTGACAGTCATCACAGGGTTTGAAAGCCGCAGTCCGTCACGTTCGACCGTTTGTTGTCCGCTAAGTTGTTTGATTCGTTCGTCAACCCTCTTTACAAACGCCGTCTCCTTGTCCGTCAGTCCCGCCTTTGCCTCTTCCATAAGAGGATGCCAGTCGTGTGCTTCAAGATAAGCGTCACAACGCTTCATGTACCAGTCGGATTTCTGCTGGAAGAACTGGTTCACGTCCGACTCCATGAACCACAACCCTTTCAAAGCGAAAGGATAGTTGCGCAACAACCTCAACTCCATCATGGTCATGTCGTCAATGTCCATGTCAAGATCGATTTTGTCGGGCAGCCGCTTTGACGTCATAAGGAACGAATGCGGATGGAATTCCACTTTCTCCGTCAATACCTCCGCGTCTGAAGTAAAATCACGTGACACCGGCTTGTTGTTCGTACATCCGGCTACGACCAACATCAATGCAGAAACTACAAAAACTTTCTTCATATCCTATTATATTTTTATATTTATTTTGTCGTCATCTCACTGACAAATTCGAGTCCGAACCCCTTATATCTATATATACGTTGCACGACCGAGCTGTCGGGGTTTAGCTCCCATGTATGAATCATCGCAGGCACGCTGTCGCGCTCTACGATAAAGTCTGCCAGCGGGCCTCCCACGTGCGAGCCCAACCAGAGCGGGCGTATCAGTCTCCCGTCGTAAAGATGGAATATGAAAAGCCGCCTGTCTGCCACAGGGCGATAGCGCGTGCTTCCCATCGTGCCTACCAGTATCTCCACATTTCCGTCGCCGGTGACATCCCCGCAGTCGAACCTGTATACATTCATTTCCGTCCACTTGTCAAGCAAGCTGTCGTTCCTCCAATGACATATTGTATATACGCTGTCGGATTCATTAAGAATGCACAAGCGCCCCTCGTCGCCATCCTTATTATAATAATAGGTGTGGTCGTCGAGCCGCCTGATCACAAGTCCGCCTTCAGACGTGCAAGACAGGCACAGCGCCGTCCACAGCACCAGCACGCTGATAGTCCAAACGAACATTCTCATCTGCTTCATGACTTTGTTCCACAAAATTACTATTTTTTTTTATTCACCAAACATCCACCATCATATTTTTCATTCAAAAAGCGGAACGCTCACGGCTACAAAGTCGAAAACAAGGAATAAATTTGTTTTTTCATTATTCTTGCAGTATCTTTGCAAAAAATTTGTACTCATGTTAGAGAAGATAGAAAAGATGCTTGCCGAAATCGACGCCCTTGAGGCAAAAAGCGCAAGCGACATTGAAGCACTTCGTATCAAGTACTTAAGCAAGAAAGGGAGCATAACGGCTCTCATGGCGGATTTCCGCAATGTTCCAGCTGAACACAAGAAGGAAGTCGGAATAAAGATCAATGAACTTAAGGATAAGGCATTCGCCAAAATAAACGCGCTCAAAGCTTCTTTTGAGACAGCAGACGCCGGCAATAACGATATTGACATAACACGCACCGCCTACCCTGTCGGCTTAGGCACGCGCCACCCGCTCACCATCGTAAAGAACGAGATTGTCGACATATTCTCACGATTGGGGTTCTGCCTTGCGGAAGGTCCCGAAGTGGAAGACGACTGGCACGTGTTCGGTTCGATGAACTTCGCCGACGACCATCCCGCACGCGACATGCAGGACACGTTCTTCATCGAGGCTAAGCCAGATGTCATCCTTCGTACGCACACAAGTTCCGTTCAGAGCCGTGTGATGGAGCGTACCCAACCGCCTATCCGCATTATATGCCCGGGACGCGTCTACCGCAACGAGGCCATCAGCGCGCGCGCCCACTGCTTCTTCCACCAAGTTGAAGGACTATATGTAGACGAGGAAGTCAGTTTCACCGACTTGAAACAAGTGCTGCTGCTTTTCGCACGTGAGATGTTCGGTGAACACACGCAGATACGCCTTCGCCCTTCATATTTCCCATTCACCGAACCATCGGCGGAGATGGACATCAGTTGCAACATTTGTGGAGGCGTGGGCTGCTCATTCTGCAAATATACCGGATGGGTGGAGATCTTAGGCTGTGGCATGGTCGACCCTGCCGTACTTGATCTCAACGGCATAGACAGTAAGAAATATAAAGGTTACGCTTTCGGAATGGGAATCGAGCGTATCACGAACCTTAAATACCAAGTCAAGGACTTGCGTATGTTCAGTGAGAATGACGAGCGATTCCTAAGGGAATTTGAGGCTGCAAACTAATGCGACACCACTTTTTCAAGTAAAACATTGAAAAAAACACGTAAAAGTTTTGCCAGTATCAAAAAAAGCACTACCTTTGCACTCGCAAATCAGAAATGAAGGCAACAAGGTGTGTTAGTTCAGCTGGTTAGAATATCTGCCTGTCACGCAGGGGGTCACGAGTTCGAATCTCGTACACACCGCAAAAAGGAAGCTTGAAAGAGCTTCCTTTTTTATGTCCCCACGCTACTGACGGACGAACTCAGGGGATGAAAACGGCTCAGTAGCAAAAAGGTGTGGTTATAAATAAAAATGTTACCTTTGCAGG
>CAZHZH010000109.1:0-6203 GCA_964537205.1 uncultured Bacteroidaceae bacterium | reverse complement strand
TGCTATGAGGATCCACTCGCTTTGCTCGGGATGACGGTGTCATATGCAATTAACCCACGAAGACACTGAAATTCATGCCACATCGCTTGCGCATACCAAAAATTTATTATAACTTTGCCAAATCTAAAGTCGAACTTTAAATTTGTCCATAATGAACGACAATACATTGATAGATAGAACCATGGCGGCATACACGGAAGGACTGTTCCATTCACCGGTTGCCATCCTCTCCAAACCACCCATGAGGTGCCAGCGGGCATAAAAAACCACGGCGGCGCGTACGGCCGTATAGTATTTTTTGCTAACTTTGCACCACCTGACGCAGACATGCGCACAGGCATTTAGTCATTAACTTCCCCACAGGGGGCGTGTGCTTGAAAACCACGCAAAAAAAACAAGATTCATGAAGCAAGTAAAGACAGTAAGTGTTTCCTTCATGCTGATGGGCATATTGTTTTGTGTATGCCTCATCACATCCAACCTATTGGAAACAAAAGTATTCAAAGTGTTCGGTCCGATAAACCTGACATGCGGTTTTCTGGTATTCCCCATCTCATACATACTCAACGACTGCATAGCCGAAGTATGGGGTTACAGGAAGGCGCGACTGATAATATGGACGGGTTTCCTGATGAACTTCTTCGTAGTGTTGCTCGGCACCGTGGCGAGCTGGCTGCCGCCGGTAGAGCCTGGAGCCGACACCGCCTTCAGGCAGGTGTTCCTTTTCGCGCCACAGGTAACCGTGGCCAGCTTCCTCGCATTCATAGTGGGTTCGTTCCTGAACGCGATGGTGATGAGCAAGATGAAGTTGGCAGACCGCGACAAGGGACATTTCAACTACTATTTCTCGCTAAGGGCCATAGCGTCGACCATTGTCGGCGAAAGCGCGGACTCAGTCATCTTCTTCCCCCTTGCGTTCTACATCCTGCCATACATATTCTTTGGCAAGCCGGCGGTGCAGCCCGGCATACTGGTGGGGCTGATGCTGACACAAGTAGTGGCGAAGACACTCTACGAAGTCATCGCCCTGCCTGTGACCATACGCGTCGTAAGGTTCGTAAAACGCCATGAGCATACCGACGTGTACGATGAGGACATTTCGTATAACGCATTTAAGATAAAGGAGATTTGATAATGCTTGACAAGGAAAAGGCACTCGTTATATTCTCAGGAGGACAGGACAGCACCACCTGCCTCTTTTGGGCAAAGAGACACTTCAAGGAAGTGCGCGCGGTCAGTTTCGCATACGGACAGAAACACGCGGTGGAAGTGAAGGCGGCAAAAGAAATCGCGGCCGAAGCGGGAGTGGAGTTGGAGGTTATCGACGCGGGCTTCATAAGCAGGCTCAGTTCGAACTGCTCCCTGACCGACACGTCGCTCAGCATAGAGGCGGAGAAGCCCGCAGACACATACCCTACTACGTTCGTACCCGGCCGTAACATGTTCTTCATCAGCATGGCGGCAGTACGGGCGCGGGAGCTTGGAATCATGAACCTTGTGACAGGAGTGTCGCAAACCGACTTCTCGGGCTACCCCGACTGCCGCGACTCGTTCATCAGGAGCATGAACGTCACGCTCAACCTCGCGATGGACGAGCAGTTCGTGATACACACGCCGTTAATGTGGATAGACAAAGCTGGGACGTGGGCTCTCGCCGACCGATTGGGAGTATTCCAACTCGTGCGTGATAAGACTGTCACTTGTTACAACGGCATTCCGGGCGACGGATGCGGACACTGCCCCGCATGCAAACTGCGGAACGACGGGCTGACAAAGTATCTTGGTAACAAAGAATATTATAAAACCAACCCGAGTCTGCAGGACTGAATAGAGGGGGAAAGGAGAAACATTATGAACAGAGAGAAAGAAGGACTAAAGTCATTAGGTCGGAAGACAGAATACAAGACCGACTATGCGCCCGAGGTGCTGGAAACCTTTGAGAACAAGCATCCGGAAAACGATTACTGGGTGAAGTTCAATTGTCCGGAATTCACCAGCCTGTGCCCTATCACCGGTCAGCCCGATTTCGCGGAAATACGGATATGTTATCTGCCCGGCCAGCGAATGGTGGAGAGCAAGAGCTTGAAACTCTACCTCTTCAGCTTCCGCAACCACGGCGACTTCCACGAGGACTGTGTGAACATAATCATGAAAGACCTGATACGTCTGATGGATCCCAAGTACATCGAAGTGACAGGACTCTTCACACCACGCGGCGGCATTTCAATCCATCCTTACGCCAACTACGGACGACCGGGAACAAAATACGAGGAACTCGCAGACTACAGGTTGAGAAACCACGACATGGGATAAAAATATTTTTCACGTTCTCATAGAAAAACGACTTTCTGAATTGTTATAATATAAAACAGAAGGACAAGGATGATTGACGAGGCGGCATTCAAAAGGCTTTTCTTCCAACATTACGGCGAGATGATTCATCTGGCTGAGACAATGTTGTACACCGATGAAGAAGCCGAGGATGTCGTACAGGATGTGTTCGCAAAGTTGATGAGAAACGACATTCTGCCTCCGAAAGACAAAGAGAAAGCCTATTTGGTGAAAGCGGTCCGCAACGGCTGCATAAACCATATCAGGCAGAAAAGTCTGAAGGAGAAGGTCAGTCATCTTTATTCCTTAGAGGCGGAATCAGACTGGCGGCACATAGAGGAACAATTGACCCTGCTTGACGACATATACGACTATGCCGACAAGCATCTTGCAGAACCTCACCGCACCATCTTCCGTCTGCGTTTTGAGGAAGGCATGAAGCTGAAGGAAATCGCACTGCGGCTCGACATGAACATCAAGACCGTATTCAAATACCTCAGCCAGTCAATCCAAGACATTCAGAAAAAGTTCAGACATTAAACGACATTGTACTATGGAAACGAATCCGAACATCACCCGGCTACTGGAAATGCTTGAGAATCCCGAAGCATATTCCGAGCAAGAAATCAACGACATCATTAACAGTGATGACGAAACACGTGAGGCCTACCGTCTGATGGCGGCGGCCAGGCAAGGTTACCGCAAGGCACGAAAGGAAGAATCCATTGACATGGACGCGGCCTGGCGGCGGTTGGCAGACAAGGCGCACGACACAGACACGGACAAGTCCGTTGTCACGCGTCGTGCCGCATGGCATTCGTCTCCGTTCATGAAAATAGCAGCCTCGTTCATTGGAGTGCTTATCATCTCCGGCATCGCACTTGCGGCCATACATATCGTAAGGCAAAATGGTAAATCAGAAGTTTTACAAACGAGCCAGGAGCCAATCAGCGGACAAACCGTTATCGGAATCGCCACTGACACCATCGCGACAGACACATTGAACAATATAATCACCTACGACAACATTCCGCTTGGACAAATGCTGCCTGAGATAGCAGGCAACTACGATGTGAAAGTCAGATTCAAGAACAAAGAGGCGCGCAAGCTCCGTTTTCACTTCGTATGGAACAAAAAACAAGGCATTGAGAACGTTGTGGACAACCTCAACCATTTCGAACATTTGCATGTCACGCTGAAAGACGACCTTATAATCATTGAATAAGCCATTATGAAACATATTCAGCTTATCTTTTTGTGCTTTCTAATGGCAGCGGCAATGCAAGCCCAGCGCATATCACATATATATAATAATGTATCGTTATCGGACGCACTGCGTGATTTAAGCAGGCAGACAAGCGGCTATACCATATACTTCCTCTACGACGAACTGGAAGACTTCCGCATCACAACCACCATCACCCGCAAACGCCTGCCTGAAGCCATCCGGCAGATGATAGGATTCTATCCGGTCAATATGACAATTGACACAAGCGACCCGAAGGAACACAAGATATTCATAGAATGCACTCACAAAACAGGACAGAACCTCACAGGAACAATTATCGACGAACACGGCCAACCAGTAGCGTTCGCCAACATAGCCTTGCTCTCTCCTGCCGACTCCACCCTGCTCAGCGGCGGCGTATCGAATGAAAGCGGCTATTTCGCCATTCCTTACGAAGCCGGTCGCATTCTCGCACGTATATCATACGTCGGCTACAAGACAATCTACAGGCTTTGCAACAATTCTGAAATGGGAACAATACGCTTGCAGCCGGAAGCATACACCATAAACGGCGTGACAGTCGAAGGACACGCTCCACAGTTCAGAATGACAGGCGAGGGTCTTGCCATGAATGTGGAGAACACACTGCTAAGCCGACTTGGCACAGCAGACGATGTATTGAAACACGTACCAGGCGTAGTCAAAAAGAAAGATCAATATGAAGTGTTCGGCAAAGGCACACCTCTCATATATATCAATGGAAGGCTTGTTCGTGACGTAAAAGAATTAGAACAATTGAAATCGTCAGACATCAAGAGCGTAGAACTTATCACCAATCCGGGAGCAAAATATGACGCGACAGCAAGAACCGTCATCAAGATTCAGACAGTACGCAAAGCCGGTGACGGTTTCAGCATCGACACACAGGGACAATATGGGCAGGGACGTAAAGACCGGGAGGATCTGTCGTTGGACATTAACTACAGGCACAACGGATTGGATGTCTTTAGTTCTTTATGGGCAGAAGACAGAAGTTACACGCCAATAGCGGACATAACGCAAGAAGTTTATGCCGACACACTTTGGAAGCAGACAAACAGCATGCGTACAAATACAACCAGACGCTACTACAGCATCAATGGCGGCTTCAATTATTCACTGAGCGAACACCACGCATTCGGCGTCAAATACGAAGTCTATCTGCCTACAAACAACGACATGAACTCAACATTTACCAGTAATGTGACCGCCGACAACCAATTCTTCGACAATTGGGAAAATCGAACAAGGCGAAAGACAAAAGGCAAAGCGCAACACAAGCTGAACACATACTACGTAGGTGAAGTGGGCAAACTTGGCATAGACTGGAATTTTGACTATCTGCACAATGGATACGACGAACGAGGCAAGATATCGGAAACCGCTTTGACTGGGGAAGACCGCATGCTTGACACAGAAAACAACGTAAGGAACCGTATGTTTGCTACAAAACTCACAATGACATACCCCTTGTTTGGCGGATCACTCTACTTTGGGTCAGAATACACCAACACCAAGCGAAGGTACGATTACATTAATCCGCAGAACTCTGTCAGTTCTATATATAGCACGCTGAAAGAACAAAACATCAGCCCATACGCCGAATACGCCCACAACTTCTCATTCGGACAGTTTCGTGCGGGACTTCGCTATGAACATGTAAAATTTGATTATTACGACAATGGCGTACGCATGGAAAATCAAAGCCGCAGCTACGGCAATCTCTACCCATCCATATCCTTTGGCACCCACTTCGGCAACGTACAGGCAGAGATTGCGTATTCAGCCAAAACAAACCGCCCTACATACCGCCAACTGAGCAACGACCTCTGCTATGTCAATCGTTACACCATGCAACGGGGAAATCCATTGCTCGACAATTCCATCATCCACAACATTTCCATTCAAGGCGTATGGAAGTTCTTGCAATTCACGCTTAGCTATTCTGACGAGCGCAAACCAATTATATACTGGATGACGCAGATGGACAACTCCAATGTGACGTTGGTAACCTACAAGAACATCAACAGCCTGAAATGGGTCATGCCGTTTGTGACACTCACACCCCAGTTCGGCATCTGGCACCCACAGTTGTCATTGGGTTTGCGCAAGCAGTGGCTCACACTGGAAACAATATACGGAGATTCACATCTGAACAAGCCGATTGTGACAATAACGGCCAACAACACCTTCGCTTTTAGCAAAACACTCACAGGCGAACTGGACTTCAGTTATGAAGGCCCCGGACATTATCAGAATATCTATTTGGATTATTACCAGACCGTTCTCGATGTCAGTGTTGTCAAAACATTCTTTGGTGACCGTCTGAGCGTTAAATTGGCTGGTGAGGACTTGCTTGACCGTAATCGTGACGGAAACTTAATCTATAACCGACAAGTCAAGTTATGGCAAGGCAACAACTACGACAGCCGCCAGTTCGTGGTAACCATACGTTACAAGTTCAACACCACACGCTCAAAGTACAAAGGCACAGGTGCCGGCAATGAAGAGAAAAAACGTCTGAAATAATTTAGGCGGCGCATCAACACAATATTAATATGGTTGACATTTTATATTAATATCGTTGGGCATTGATATTAATATC
>CAZHZH010000108.1:1501-6320 GCA_964537205.1 uncultured Bacteroidaceae bacterium | reverse complement strand
CGGTTGAGGCAAAGGCCGTCAAGGAGGCAAAGAAACAGGCAAAAGCATTAAAGAAAGATGGATGGAAGGCGGCTCCTGGCAGCTTGTCCTTGGAAAAGCAAATTTCTAACTTGTTGCTTAGGCAATACGAACTTGAAGGTAACTTTCCAAAGTATATTATTGGCAAATCATCTGCAACGTCTGGCAGTTATGGAGTTGCCCGCAAACAAGCACTAACAAGAGCACGTATAGAGGTCGCTACTAATATGGAAGCTGAAATAGCCGCTCTCACTGAAATTACTGATTCCAATGTGGAACTCAACGACAATGAGGTGCAGACTGTAGCGAAGATGTTGGACACAAGCAAACAACTTGTACAACAGAAGATAGGCAAGACTGACATCGTGTTTGAAGCCTACAGGGAGATTGACGGCAAAACTGAAGTACAAGTTGGTATTACTTACGATGGTTCTGTCGCAAAATCAGCAATGCTTGAGTTGTTCGAAAAAGACAACGCGGAAATCAAGCAAAAGTTAGAGGAACTGACTAAGTAATTGTGTCGGAAGGTTTGGCAGTAAGTTCTGATTATGTTACTCAGAAAGGTTAGGAAAATACTTGCGTACCACATAGGAGTGACTGTCCTTGCTATTATTATGACCGGTTTCTTTGCCGCTATCATGATATATGTCAAGCCGCTTAATCCTATCAAGAGAGCTTTTGAGGATTTCTCTTTTACTGATATATACTATGAAATATCAGCAGAGGGTGCAGTCAAAGATACAAGCAGGATAATAACAATCGTAGACCTGACAAAGCTTACTGCACGAACCGACATAGCACAGACATTGGAAGATATTGAATCCTTCAATCCGGTTGTAATCGGGGTTGACGCATGCTTTGACAATGAAGGAGAAGATTTTGCAGGAAACGAAAGAATAATAAGTGTGGCGGAAACATATAAAAACATTGTCTTCGCAGAGAAGATGCTTGACTGGCAAGATGATGAAACTGGATGGACAACGGAAATCCACTCATTCTTCCATGAGGTAACGGATATAACGGAAGGCACTGTAAATGTACCGCGCAAACTCTATGACAAATTGAAACGCAGGATTCCTCTTTGCGAGAAATACAGAGGTGACATACGCCCATCGTTTGTGGCACAAGTAGCCAATGCCTATGCAGGTAAGAACATAACGGGAAACAGAACCGGCGACATTGACATTAATTTCAATCCTACTGTGTTTCGTGTATTGCTTCCCGAGGAAGTGAAACATCATCCTGAATTAATTGAGAATCATATTGTATTGTTCGGTGCTATGTATGAGGATTCCGACACGCATTGGACACCGATCGGAAAGATTGCCGGAGTAGAACTCCTTGCATACGGAATTCAAACTGTTCTTCTCGACAATGAGGTAACGTATGTATCGGGGATTCCTCTGTACGTCATATCATTTGTTATTATCTGTATGGTACAGATGCTGCAGTCGGTTTATTTGAAATATATGAGGGCATCGCATTGGATGTTTGTGAGATATGTGATCGGATCAAGCTATTGTCTCAATATACTCACATTCCTGCTAATATCTGTATTTGTAGGCATAAGTTT
Organism: uncultured Bacteroidaceae bacterium; assembly: GCA_964537205.1. Taxonomy (GTDB): domain Bacteria; phylum Bacteroidota; class Bacteroidia; order Bacteroidales; family Bacteroidaceae; genus Colivivens. Next base: position 4,729 of record CAZHZH010000108.1, on the reverse strand, counting down.
CTTCATTTTTAGGCGGACCCATGTCAGTTTGAATCTGGCATGGGTAACTGTCGTCATAGCATTCCTGACATCGTCAAGAACTCTCTATAAAGATATATGTACGTATATCGAGAAGAAAAAGGATTTAAAACAACATGTAAAATCAATTGGAACATGATTATAATAAAAAAGAAAGTCTGTATTGTTTCTGTATTAGTCTTAGCAGGATTCATTATGTGTAATGCGCAGAATCTTGTTGCATACCATGTTGTGGGAAATGTGACTTATAAGGTAAGTGGCAAAAACAAGCCTCTCGTAATGAATACCAAAGTCACGGAGCAGACCGTGGTAAATATTCCATACGGTGGCAAATTAGAATTGCTTGACGAATCCAGGCAACAACGCATTACATTGAATCAGCCTGGATACGGAAGCATCCACGATCTTGCAGAAAGTCAATCTAACTCTATTACCAAACTGTCGGTCAAATATGTATCATACGTCAAGAAACAACTCACCAACAAAGGGCTTGTTTCACAGCAGCGTTATACCGACATGGCAACTGTTACGAGAGAGTTGGATTCTGTTCCTGATAAAGCCAACATTAACGATGATGATGCAACAACATCAAATTCGATAGTCGCTCAGTTTAATATGTTCAAGAAGACATCAAGAGGCAAGTTTGAGAGTTTTCGTGACAAATGCAACCGTGAGTATGCTGAGTTTGTCCGACAGGCATGGACAAAAGTAGGCTCAAGCCCACGAGTTGAGAAACCTGTTATACCGGAGGTCAAGCCTGTCATTTACAATGGAACTGACCGATTCCTTTTTTGGGGTAAGAAAAAGCATAAGGCAAAGAAAGTAGAGACAGATCCTGATGCATCATCTACGGTCAAGACAAACCAGCCACAACCTATTGAAGAAATTAAGGAGGTGTCTATTCCTGATTCGATAAAAGAATACGCATACATGCCATTCACATTCTTCGGAACAGAAATGCAAGTCAGGATAGACGAGACCAAAAGGCTTAATGTCGGTGAGATAACTCCCAACCGTATTGCGGACATTCTTCTCGTTCTTTCAACAAAAGACTACGACAACCTGCTCTATGACTGCTTGCAATTGCGCAAGGAACATCAATATTGTGATTGGGCGTACTTGCTGATGCTAAAGGAAATATGTGATCAGTTTTGTGGGAAGGGGACAAATGAGGCCGCATTGATGCTCGGTTATTTATACTACCAATCCGGCTACAAAGTAAGATTTGCGTCAGACGACGTTCATCTATATCTTCTCGTTGCTTCAAAGCACCTCATATATGATAAGTCTTCTTATTTATTGGATGACGAGTTTTTTTATCCAGTGGAGGATATTTCAGAACCAATATATATATGTAAGGCGGAGTTCCCTAAAGAACAGGAGCTTTCATTATATATAAACAATCCGCAGGTATTCAGTATAAATAGTTACGATGAACGTGAGATTCAGTCTACCCGATACCCGGAAATACGCTTTAAGGTAAAAGTGGGCAAGGAACTTATTGATTTTTATAACACATATCCAACGTCGTATGTAGGCGATGATTTTACTACGCGGTGGGCAATGTATGCCAACACACCAATGGATGAAAGTGTTAAAGAACAAGTGTATCCTGTATTGCTCAAAGAGCTGCAGGGACTGTCAGAACTGGATGCTGTAAACAGGTTGTTGAACCTCGTTCAGACAGGTTTAGAGTATGAATACGATGACAATGTATGGGGTTACGATCGAGCCTTTTTTGCAGAAGAATCACTGTATTATCCATATTGTGACTGTGAAGATCGCTCAATTCTTTTCACGCGTTTGGTACGTGACTTACTCGGTCTTGAGTGCGTGCTTGTATACTATCCAGGTCACTTGGCATCAGCCGTTCACTTTCCTTCGCTGTCGGAACCACAAGGTGACTACTTCACATATAACGACAAGGACTATATTGTATGCGATCCTACATTCATAAATGCAGGTGTAGGAATGCAGATGCCAAGCGTGAAGGATAGTGAAACCATATTGATCCCGATTAATAACAAATAAACATATTGACGATGAGAGTGATAATAAGAACACTATTTTTATGTCTCTGCCTTGCACTTACGGTTTCGGCAAATGCACAGAAAAAAAAGAATGTACATGGCATTGCGACAATGTATGTAAGCCAAGACGACAACATGTCTTTTGCAGCTGTCAAGGAGGAATGCATAAGGAGGGCAAAATATGAGGCAATTAAAGAAGCGTTTGGTGAGATGATCACCTCAACTACAAATATGGTGGACGCTGAACTAAACGGAGAAACGCTCTCCCAATTCTTTGAGGAAACCAATCTGACGTCAAAGGCGGAATGGATTGAACACACAAAAGATCCCAAAGTGTCATGGTCGCCAATTGATGACGGCAGATTCGTTTGCACGGCGGAGGTTTGGGGAAAAGCACGCGAAATAAAGCAGTCCAAGATTGAGTTCGACTGGAAAATCCTTTGCGGTGGAACAAGTGCGAAATATGAAAACAATAGTTTTAACAATAAAGAGCGCATATACATAATGTTCAAGACACCTGCGGCCGGTTATGTGGCGATATATCTGCTTGACAGCACCAACAAGTTGGCAAGTTGTCTTTTGCCATACAAGAACAATCAAACAGGCCGACATAAGGTAATGGCGAACAAACAGTATGTTTTCTTTGATAAAAACAGCGATTCCAAAGCAGTTGGATATAATCTGACAACTAATGCTCCACTGGAGTTGGACCAAGTAGTATTTATTTTCTCGCCAAATCCATTCACCAAATGTATAGACATTACTGGCGACCGCCGACATCCGAACAGTCTGGGCATAGACGATTTCGAAAAATGGCTGAATAGAATAAGAGATGCCGACAGTGACATGGTTGTTGACCGCAGCAAGTGGGTGAAAATCATTAATTCTAAAGCATAAACATAATAATCAATGATATGAGAAAACTTTATTTGATGGCAATTATGGCTTTTGCCTTAATAAACAAAGCCACTGCCCAAATCCAGGGTGAAATAAACGGTCAGGATATCTTAGACCTAAAAGAAGATACAAGTGTCGTTACTACACTTGATGACATTCTTGCAATGCAAGAAGGCATACAGTCGTTAAGTAGTAGCGAAAAAAAAATTCACAGTGTGTGGGAAAGAAATAAGTATCGTAATTTCTCGTACAACACATTGAAAATGAAATCAGCCGGCGAGGT
>CAZHZH010000108.1:0-1401 GCA_964537205.1 uncultured Bacteroidaceae bacterium | reverse complement strand
GATTCTAAGATTAAACTACAAAACAGATTATAAACATGCTAAATTTAATAGATATGAGACGATATATTTTCATGGTATGCATGACTTTCGTTAGTTGCGTATGTTGTGCACAGCTCAGCAATTTCACACTGCAAGGCAAATGTGGTAATAATACATCATGGTCATTTGATGGGAAAACCCTGACTATAAGCAGAAACTCAGTCGACTCGAAATTCTCTGATAAAGACAATTCAATCCCTGATTATAATCTGAAGGATGATGTCGCTCCGTGGATAAAGAAACAACTGCATATCCGCAGCGTGCACATCGGGAAAGGCATTAGGCGTATAGGCTCGTGTGCGTTTGCCAATTGTCATGAACTTACTGAAGTGGTATTTGAAGGTACTGACTTGCACGAAATAGGGTGGGGAGCATTCTATAACTGCACACGGTTGAGAACTATCTCATTGCCTAATCAGTTGCGCAAGGTTGAAACCATTGCGTTCGCAAACTGCTTAAACATTACTTCTGTAAAAATACCAGACCAATGCCGTATTGAAGATCAGGCATACGTTAATTGTACTGGCTTGCAAGTGTTGGAGGTGAGTCCTACGGCAACAATCGGACAGTATGTGTTCGCGCATGAGGTTCAAGTAGACGATAAGACACGTCATGCACTCTACAATGGGGAACTCCTTCGAGTACCATCATACATGAACGCCAGCAATTGCAATACTTTTGGCATATCGAGAACCGCGCTCGAAAAGTACTACTCTCAAGGCGGTGTAAGCAATGTAAGTCTTGAAGACTACGATTATGTGACATCTGAGATCGACACTGTCATCCCTGTTGGATACACTACCCGCAATGACACCTATGTCTTGATTATTGGCAATCAGAATTACCGCTTTGCGCCAGACGTGCCATACGCAATTCATGATGCCCGCATATTCAACAAGTACTGCAAAACAACATTGGGCATCCCGTCTGAAAATATTCATGTAGTGGAAGATGCGACCAAACAGCTGATCAATGAAGATGAATTTGAATGGTTGAGAAGCATACAAGACAGAGAGGACAAGAGTCTTATTGTTTATTATGCGGGACATGGGGTTCCTGATACTAAAAATAACAACAAGGCGTACCTGCTTCCTACCGACGTAAGAGGCACCAAGCCTCAAAACGGAATCGCACTTGACGATTTTTACGCCAACATCGGTGATTTGACATTCAGACAGTCAGCGGTATTTCTCGATGCATGCTTCAGTGGTATAAACCGTGACAACGAAAGCGTAAACGAAGGAATGCGTGGTGTGGAAATAGCAGCTGAGGAAGGAACTCTTGAAAATGGTAATATAGTGGTATTCTCTGCCGCACAGGGCAACGAAACCGCGCAAGGCTACCCTGAACAAGGTCACGGAC
>CAZHZH010000107.1:0-6713 GCA_964537205.1 uncultured Bacteroidaceae bacterium | reverse complement strand
TTTCACTTTGAAGTGATATTCCTTTGCGTATTCACGCAGGATGGAAAGTTTTAGAGTCTTATCCGTCAGGTTGTAGAGTGCGGACCATTGAGTCTGTGATGTGATCTCTTCAGTTGGTGGTTGTGATACATTATCGAGCAATGTCCATGCTTCATTTTTACTTAAAGTGTAATTTTTGGCGGCTAATGTCTCTCTCATAGTGAAGTAACGATCCTTTCCATGTTCGGAACCCCATCCGTCGGTTGTACCAACCATTGTTGGCGAAACGTAGAAGTTCGTTACACAGCGCAGTGAGTCGTTACCCGAGAAAACCTCCATGATAGTAGGGACGCTGTCCTCCCCTTCGAATGTGTACTCGACGATTGCGTAGTCGCCTGTAGAGTCTGTCATGAAGTAGTGGTAGTTGCTGCTTCCTTGCCCTCTCATATCCATGTCGTATTCCTTAAGCATGCTGATTGCTTCTTTTACGTTTGACGCCCTGTCAAGCAACATGCGGATCGCTACAGTACTGCTTATTCTGTCTTTTCCCGTTTGCTGGTTTGTCTGCTTCTCCTTCAAGGCAAGTATGCCTATTGCGAATCCGTCTTCATTTATACCATCTAACGCGGCGTATGGCAAGCCCATAAGTAGTGACAGGTCTGTCTTTCCATCCGTATAGAATCCTTTGCCAAAGCCTAAGTTCAAACCGTCGACGATGGATATGGACTTCTTTCCTCCTTGTGGCGCTGTATGCACTACGATTGCGGCGATGTCGACATATTGACTGCTGTCAGCCGTGGCATGACGGAAATCATAATTACGCCCCATAAGATAATCACCACTTTTCGATTCTGGAACGGCGAAAGCGCTGCATCCAGCTCCGAATGTGGCTTTTGTCGTATTCGGTGACAGGTCGTCGTAAAGTATGCTGCCGATGTATCTGAACAGCTGGGTGGTTTCCGTCAGGCCGGCGCTGAGTACTTGATCCAACTTATAGTCGGCTGTGTAATCAAGTTCATAAATACGGCCTGTTCCGTCCAAGTCTTTCATCGAATGCAGCATGGTGAGTTTGCCCGCGTCGGTGATGTAAGCGGCGGGATTGTCGGTTTTGGTAAATTGTGAATCTTCATCACTGTCGTTGCAAGACACAGACAAAGTCATGATTGCGGAACAGCATAATAACAGTGTGTTCCTGGCTGGTGGTGGGAGGTTCCCAATTTTTAGTGATTCCATAAATTAAAAAATTAAATAATGTTTAGTTGATTGTCCGTGGCAAATTTACGCAAAATATAATTTTGGTTCAAGAATATTATCAAGTATTATGACTGAAAATGCATAATATGTTTGCTTTGTGTGAATATGGTACAAAAAATAAACCGCCGTACTGCCATAAAGAGAGTAGGGCGGTTTTATAATATGGAATCAGCGTTATTTCATCAGCTTGATTACAAAGCCTCCACCAGATGCGAGATGAAGGTCAAGGTGAGTCGCACGGCTCACCTTGACCTTTTCTATCTTGTAGTCGGTCGCCACTTTGTCCGCATTGATGCCGTCGGTTGCTATCTCTGCCTTGAATGTGCCAGCAGGAAGGAAACTGAGGTCGAGGTCTATATCGCGTGCGTCCCAATTTGTCTCACCTCCGACATAATAGTTGCCCTGCTTGTCGGTACGGACTGTAACGATATACTTGCCGAGTTCTCCGGCTACCACTTGCATGGTCTCGTAGACAGATGGCAAAGTCGCGATAAAATTAGTGCACTCTTCTTCCTTCTCATAGATTGTAGGATTGTCGGCAAGCATTGTGAGGGGAGATTCATGAACTACGTAATGCGCCATCTGATGACAGCGTGTGCCCATTGTCATAGGGTTGCTGTAGACGGGTTGGAAGTCCTTTGATGTAGCATTGCGGAAGCCGCCAGGAGTGAAGTCGACAAATCCGCATTGCATTCGTATGTAAGGGAACGTAACATCATACAGCGGCATGTCCTGTTCTCCGTTCTTTGTCCATTTTGCCTCTTCCATTCCGAATACCGCTTCGAAGTTTATGATATTAGGATATGTGCGGTTGATGCCGGTAGGGGCGAAAATCCCGTGGTAGTCGAGTACCATGTGATACTTCGCGCACTTGTCCGCTATACGGTATATCATTTCCACCGCTGCCTGGTCGTTGCGGTCGAGGAAATCAACTTTAAATCCGGCAATACCCATTTGGGAATACTTCTCACATATTGCGTCAATGTTCTTGTCGAGGCAGTTGAACACACACCAGAGAATGATCTTCACGTTTTTGCTGTTGGCGTAGCTGACCAGTTCTGGAAGGTCGATTTCGGGAATCGTGGTGAGCAGGTCTCCGCTTGATGGTTTATACCATCCTTCGTCAAGGATGATGTATTCAAGGTGGTGCTTTGCTGCGAAGTCGATGTAGTACTTGTATGTGGTATTGTTGATTCCTGCCTTAAAGTCAACACCTGAGACGCCCCAGTCGTTCCACCAGTCCCATGCCACCTTGCCAGGATGAATCCACGATGTGTCGCCGATCCGGTTTGGCGAGGCGAGTGCGTAGACCATGTTGTTGGTCGGCATTTCCGTGTCCTTGTGGCTTATGGCGAAGATTCTCCAAGGGAAAGCCCTGTCGGACTTGCACGTCGCTATATAGTCCTCGGTACTTGTTACGTATTCTTGGTCGCGCCACTGATAGTGGTCTGTGGTCTTCGGGTATTTTGCGAACCACGCGTTCAGCTTTCCGTTTTCTACATGCACAAACATACCGGGATAAGCCTCCAAGTCGCTCTCCATGATTGTAACTTTGGCGGTTTTGCAGTCGATGGTTGCCGGCAGGAACGCCATGAGGCCTTTCTGGCGTGTTATGGGCGCAGTGTTGTACGTGGCTTGGAACGCCATGGCCTCAGGCTTGTTGAGATTCGTTGTGAAAGGTAGGTAAGATACGTAGTCGGAAGCGAACGCGATATCTGCTTTTTCGTTCACGATCTTGTATTCTTTCTTAAAGCCTGTGGTCACATACCGGTATGCGACGCCTTCGTTGAAAATCTTGAACTCAATGTTGACTCCGCAGTTGAGTTTCACCGTTGCCTGATTGTACTTGGTTGAGAACTTTGACTGCCTATAGTTTGGGGCTATGATGTCCTCATTTACAGTCTTTGCCGATGGCTTACCGGATATTTTCGCCTTGCCGGCATCCGTCGTCTTTCCGTTAGCCAAGATCTCAAGCCCGAGTTCCACACTGTTGACGAGCGTGTTGTCACCGTCGGTGATTGAGAACGACAATACAGGATTGTCTGTCAGTGTCACCTTGACTTTCCCGTCAGGCGATGTAATGGTTTGGGCTTGTGTAGTGACGCTTATGATGCAAGCGCACACAACCAAAAATAGATTTCTCATATTCCTTTTCGTTTTGTTTAGAATTTGATTTGATACGGATATGTAGTTGGTCCCTCATCATCGTCTCCTCCCCAACTCATTTCCGGCTTGTACTCTTTTGAAGGGCAGCCCACGACAACAAGGTAGAGCTTCTTTATATTGCCGGGGTTAGTGTATTTCAGAGTCGCTTTTGGAAGTGAGTTGGCTCCAAGATATGTGGCGTGATTGTCGTTGTCGACAGCTACCAAGCCGTAGCGGTAACCGATGTTATCCTTGTCGGAGAGTGCCTTGAATTGTACTTTAACGGTTTCTCCTACAGCAGGCAGTGTTATTTCATCGACATTGAATCCGTAGGTTTGCGGCTCGTTCACAGGTTTCAACCATCCGTCGCCTGCGTCTTGCATCTCGCTCTTCATTTCGCATGAGTATCTGATGCTTTCCTTTTGCTTGTCAGGGAAGTCAAATGTAATCAAGCGACTGTAGCAATCGAGCATCTCGTCGCCCATTTGCCGGATGTCAACGTTGTACATGCGCATGTATGCCGCAGTAGCGTCTTCGCCGCGTTTGCCTTCACGGAACATGTCGGCCATAAAAGTAAGTCCGTGCTTCATGCTCCAGTATTCAAGCACGAATGGCGCGTGATACATATTCTCCCCGTTGAAGAGACTGAGGTGTATGAGTTTTTTGAATGCTTCCCAATGATAGTTTTCATCGGTTGTCCATTTCGGATTGACATTCCATAGCATCCATTGAGAACAAGTCTCGAAAATGCCTCCCCCCATTCCGCCTCCGAGTCCGTCGCATGATATTTGAATCTGGAAGGAGTGTCCGATTTCGTGCGCAATGCAGTTAAGGGTCTTGTCCTGTACGCGGTTTGGAGCGATCCATAGCGCTCCGATCACATTGTCGTATGATCCTCCGTATGCCGTTCCTTCGAGCGAGTAATTGAGCATGACCATCATGCGGTATTTGTCGGCGTTGCTTCCTGGAAGGGTGAATTCCATCATGTCGCGATAGACATTGTAGAAATATTCAACCCTGCTCAGCAGGTTCGGCAGGTCGACTGTCATCTTGTGGCCGTCGAGGTCGGGAGCCTTGCTCAAGTCGTCGCCGAATCCTTTTTCCCAGAAGCATACTACGTTTGGCGTGTACGCCATGCGATAGTAGCTCCACTTTGAATCTTTCTTTGTAAAGTCGTTGTCACGTAATTCTTCTGGAATGTAAATCGCTTTTCCTTCTGGCAGTTTATAGCCAACAGTGTCCTGTGCGTGTGCTGTGTATCCAGCCAGGCAACATAAGACTGTTAATAAGAGTTTTTTCATTAGATGATATGTTTAATTATGTTACACTTAGTTTTTCTTTTATACAAGATGCTTTATCAGTTCGTCTGGAGAGTCTATGATTGTTGTCGCGCCTTCATGTTCGAGGAACGGCCTGCCGCGGAATCCCCATGATACTGCAATGCATGGCAATGAAGCGTTGGACGCGGTTTCCAAGTCCACCTCGCTGTCGCCTACGTATACAGCCTCGTCTTTATTGCTATGCAACAGTTCCAACGCCTTTAGCACCATGTCGGGTGCGGGTTTTCTTCTAACTTCCTTTGTCTCGCCGATGGCGACGTTGATATTGTTCGGAAAGAACTGTTTGTGCAGGTCTTGTACTGCGGGATTCAATTTGTTGCTAACAATCGCAGTAGTATAACCTCTTTGTTTGCATTCATTGAGCATGGGTTCAATGCCTGCGTAAGGCTTGGTGTTGTCGAGGCTGTGTTTGAGGTAGTATGTACGGAATTCCGACAATACCCGCTCTGCCTGCAAGGCGGAGCATCGTTCTGGGACTGACAACTCAATCAGGCGGTGAATGCCGTTGCCCAAGAACGCCCTTACCTCATCCTTTCCGCGTTTTGGCAGGTCGAACTTTGTGAGAGCGTGATTCACACTGGCGTACAGGTCGTCGAGCGTGTCGAGCAGTGTGCCGTCGAGGTCGAAAACAATTGATTTAATCATTTCTGTGTCTTTACAGGTGCGGGACCATTAAGGGTCGGCTTTATGGGGAGAATCTTTCCTCCCTTGTCGAATGTCATCTCATCGATGCATACTTCGCGATGGAAGCCTGGTCCGTTGTTCAGATAGTCTTTGTTTATGCGGTGATAAATGATATACCATTTGTCCTTGCCCTTCAGCTGCAGTACGGAGTTGTGCGCCGTGCCGTAGATCTGGTGGTCGGGATCCTGTCGCAGTATCACAGGCTCTTTGGCTACGGTAATTGGTCCGAGCGGGCTTTTGCTTGTACCGTATGCTACGTGGTAGTTTGGACTGCCTGTGTCGTCAACGCTCCAAAGGAAGTAGTAGAGGCCTTTGCGGTAGAATACGTATGTACCCTCACGGTAAGCGTAGTCTTTCAGAGTGCCTCCCTTTGGGGTAAGCACTGTGATGGTGCCTTCCTTTATGCTTGTCATGTCGTCGTTGAGTTCGGCTCCTGCCATATAGCCATTCCCCCAATAGATATAGTGTTTGCCGCTTTTGGGGTCGGTGAACACGTCAACGTCTATCTGTTGCCCGCGGCCTGTCGGCGACTCGCTTATTATTGGTTTTCCGAAGTCGACGAAAGGTCCGCACGGATCGTCAGCTATTGCGACCCCGATTTCCTTGCGCTTGCCTGCGTCGGCACTGTAATAGAAGTAATACTTGTATGAGCCGTCTTTTTGCTTCACTTCCTCAATCGCCGGCGCCCAGGCGTTTCCTTTTGCCCATGGTACTTGGTCGGACTTGACGTCTAACATCGTGCCTTCGAGTTTCCAGTCAATGAGGTTGTCCGACGAGAACACTTGGAAGTAGTATCCGCCCCATCCGCTGAATCCGTCTGTAGTTGAATAAATATAGTATTTGCCTGTCTTGTTTGAGTACAGTACTTCCGGGTCGGCATGGAAACCCTCAAGAATTGGTTGCTTGTATGATGGGAACGCCTTTAGCAAACGGTCTTTTTCCGCCTGCGTGATTGGTATCATCGTGCCGTGCCGGGGTGTGAACACGCCTTCGGTCTTTGTGTCTTGAACTCTTGCGAACGTTTTCAAATCGGCGGATTTACAGAACTGATAGTAGCCTTGTGAATAGCAGTCGTACATCACTATCCAGCTATTGCCGTCGATGGACTTGCATACTCCGACTCCTTCCACCGCGGTCTTGCATTGTTCCACTCTGTCGGGCAGCTTTGTCCATTGGCTTCCTTCTTTCGTTCCAGTCGGATTGATGATGTTTTGGGTTGTCGCCTGGAAGATTCCGCCTCCGGCCTCGCTCTTATAGAAGAGGTGGAACAGCCCGTCGGCTTCGTTATAGACTATATCGCCGTCTATTGCG
>CAZHZH010000106.1:0-6888 GCA_964537205.1 uncultured Bacteroidaceae bacterium | reverse complement strand
GATCTCCATACAAAATGAGCGGTAAATCCAAACGACCTTGGAACGAACAGATAAAGGCGTTCGCCGAGGCAGTGCAATGGGCGGACTGCATACTGGTAGGCGGAGCCTCTGGCTTGTCGGCCGCCGGTGGTGGCGACTTTTACTATGGGGACAGTCCGTCGTTCAGGAAATACTTCGGACGTTTCGCGGAGAAGTACCATATAAAGGGGGCGTTCAACGGGACGTTCCGCCATTGGGATACGCCGAATGAGAAGTGGGCGTTCATTGCCACATTTTTGCACACTACGCAAACCGCCCCACTTCGTGAACCTTACAAGGACTTGGATTCTATTATAAAGAATAAGGATTTCTTTGTCCTTACTACCAATCAGGACACACAATTCACGCGTCTGTATCCAGAGAGAATTGTGGCTGAAATACAGGGTGATCATCGTTTTTTCCAATGCTCACGTTGTTGCACCGACGACGTATGGGACGCTGTTGGGCCTGTTAACAAGATGATTGAATCGCTTGGAACCGACAAAACATCTATACCCGATGAATTGATTCCGCATTGTCCTCATTGCGGGGCCGAGGCGTTCCCATGGGTAAGAGGGTACGGAAACTTTCTTGAAGGCAGGAAATACGAAGAGCAATATCAAAAAGTAAGTGACTGGATTCAGAGTCATGCGAACAAGAAAATCCTATTCATCGAACTTGGAGTTGGCAGACTGACACCAATGTTCATCCAAGAGCCGTTTTGGAACCTGACGCTCACTCTGCCTGAAGCCCGTTATGTCTCTGTGAACGACAAATACGACTTCCTTCCCGAGCAAATTGAAGATAAAGGCATGGTAATAATCGGTGACATAGCCAGGGTACTGAGGGAAACGAGTGAAATGATGTCTGACGATAAAGAACAAGGGAGGTAGTAAAGATGAATCACAATATAGAAACCGCGAAATCATGGATTGACTCAGCCGACGCCTTGCTCATCGGCGCGAGCAACGGACTCTCGATATCTGAGGGCTATCATATATTTGCGAATAACGAGATGTTTCAAGAACAGTTCGGTGACTATCAACAACGTTTCGGCATACAAAACGTCGTACAAGGATGTTTTTACAATTATCCAGCAGACATTGACCGTAAGGAATTCTACCGCAGGCTTGTGGAATATTGGGTGACGGATTATAAACCAACGACAGTGATGAAAGACTTATATGCGGTTGTTAGCGCAAAGCCTTATTTCATAATCACATCCAACGGCGATACTCATTTGGAATTGTCAGGGTTTGATCCGTCAATGGTGTTTGAGATAGAGGGGACCTTTGCGAACGCGTTTGGTGCGATTGATGACAAAACTCCGCAATTACATGAGTTCATCAGGCAATATTCAAGTAAAAGGCTCGTTATAATAGAGTTAGGTATTGGCAGGCTCAATACGCTGATAAAGCTCCCGTTGATGCAGTTTGTGGCACAACTTCCAACAGCACAATACATCACAATGAACCTTGAGGCGGAATTATACATCCCCGATGTAATCAAAGACCGGAGTATCGGACTTGCGGGCAATATCGCAAATACATTATATATACTAAAAAACAGGTGATAGAGCATATTACATTAAGAACAGCAAACCCACGCAGCGGATATTACAGAGTAAATGATAAAGGCAAGACGGCATATACGTCGTTCGTGCCATGTCCGTTGCAAGAAGTCAGAATCAATACCGACCAGGCGTTGAAAGAACTTGCCGACTCATCGTTGGAACATCTTATACAAAAAGACAAAGAGGCTAAGGACTTTTCGCGGGAAGAGGTCGATTCTTCTGTAAGCATGGCATTCGGCTTGCCGGCCTTATGTCTTGCGACAAATGAAGACCATACGGACAAAAGAATGGAAGAAGACAGTGGAAATCTGCTACGCGCGCTATACTATGGAATAAGTCAAATTGACTCGCTTCCGCTATCAGGACGTTTGCTGAAGGATTTGCATTGGATGATTATGCAAGGCGGGCACAACGAGAAATCGTATCCCGGGGAGTTTCGGACATCACCCATTTGGATCGGCAAAGAAGACGATTCATTGTCTACGGCCTCGTTTGTTCCACCTTCGCCCGAAGATATGCTGCCGGCTTTCTACGATTTGGAGCGATACATTAATGAGGATGTAAAAAATATACACCCACTTATCAAGGCTGCACTCGTTCATTATCAGTTTGAGGTAATTCATCCGTTTATTGACGGCAATGGACGCGTAGGTCGTTTGCTTACCTTGCTCTTTCTAATGAACCAGGACATCCTACATGGATGCATGGCCAACATCTCACACATATTTCATATGTGGCAGTTCCCTTATTACACGGGAATGGTGTCCGTAGAAGTATCTGGAACATACGAAAGATGGATCACCTTCTTTTTAAAGGCCTTGTCGCTGGCCTGACATTATATAGTCTGAATACTCAGACTATACTTTCCCTTCTTCCCTTACTCGTGATGTCGTTAGTGGAGCTGGAGGGAATCGAACCCTCGTCCAAACAAGGAGACCATAAGCTTTCTACATGCTTAGTTTAGTTTTGGTTTTCGAGATGAGGCATGACCTAAACCACCGAACCTCATCCTTATCCTTTAATATTTCATCTGTGCCTCAAGGCAGGCACAAACTATTCCCGATTTTGCTGCACCGCGAATCTGAACGTCTCAGGAAAAGGACTTTCAGGGCGATGTCCCGTCTCAATGTCTAACAAAGAGATAAAGCAGATCTACTATACTTCGATCAGGCTGCGAGAGCAAAAGAATTGTTGCCAATTAAAATTTGCGTAAGATGAGATTAAAGAGCCATCCAACAACGCTCTGCATGCTTACTTACCACCTCGGCTTGCTGTCAAATCCATGTCAACCCCGATACAAAGACCGGCAGGCTTCGCAGCTTACCGGTCCATTATTAAACAACAATTATAAAAAGTTTACTTTTTAATTCGATGCAAAGTTACATCGAAGTTTTATAACCACCAAACTTTTTCTCATTTTTTTATTCGAAACCTTGTTTTTTTATGAAACCCATAGCAAAACGGTCTCTATAAGGACGGAAATAATCATTGTACACTCAACAATGAAACAAATCCTGATGCTGATTCGCATGTCCAACATAGTCAACTTACGGTCGTTGTCACCTATGTAGGGTTTATAGAAAGCCTCGCCAAAATAGTCGTGGGTGCCACCGAAACGACAATCAAGGATGCTTGCCAAAGCCGCTTCGGGCCAACCGGAGTTTGGCGACGCATGCTTGTTGCCATACTTAAAGAGAAAACGGAACTTGTCAGCCTTATACTTTGTGGGACAAACCAATATTATCAAGAATGCAGTCATACGTGCGGGGATGTAATTTGCCACGTCATCGATACGTGCCGCCCAACAGCCGAAATCTTTATAACGTGGTGTGCGGTAGCCAATCATGGAGTCAAGTGTGTTAACCATCTTGTACGCCAACATGCCAGGAACACCAAACAGCATGAACCAAAACAATGGGGCGATTACACCATCCGACAGATTTTCAGCAAGAGTTTCGAGTGCGGCGGTACGGCATTCTTGAAGAGAGAGCTTATCCGTGTCTCTGCCAACAATTCTCGCAACCTGACGCCTGCCATCCTCGACACTTTGTTCCGACCGCTCAAATACCAGCCGTACTTCTTTGCGTAAAGTGTGTCCTGCGAGACAGAAGAAGATCAACATGGTTGATACTATCACGAATAGTATATATGACAGCCATAGCGAAAATGAAGCAAGCATGTATATGGCATAGTAGACCGCAACCATGATTATGAACACCAACAATACACTTGCCAGGGCAAACAAAGCCCCTTTAATCTTACGTCTGCGACCTTTGTTAAGGTGTTTTTCCCAAAAGTCTATCCACTTTCCAAAGGCTACCACTGGATGAGGCAATTGTTCTGGGTCGCCAAACAAGACATCCAGCGTCCACCCCGCGATGACGGGTAGTACGACGATCAACAAGCGAACTATAGTGCTATCCATTGTTTAATACCCTTTAAAAGCATGTCGTCCTCTTCCCTACCCTGTACGGCGATTCTGAAATAGCCTTGGTCAAGTCCCTCAAAGTTGCCCGCGTCACGAATAAGCAGATGGTATTCGCTTGCTAAAAACGACTTTAGCGCAGATGCCTTGCCAATACGCAAGCGACATAAAATCAGGTGTGAGTCCGAAGGCCATACATCGACGACCCCGAGGTCATTCAACTCTTCTGACACGCGCTCGCGCTCCTCCATCAAACCATATACGTCTATTGTGTAATCCTCTTTATGTTGTATGAGGTAGCTTCCAGCGTCGATAGCGGTCTGGTTGACCGACCAAGGCATGCGTTGTAAGCGGATTTGCCGAAGTAGGCCGCTATTAGCTGTAACGTAACCGATTCGCAGACCCGGCACTGAAAATTCTTTGGTCAACGAATGGAGCGTCAATACATTCGGAAACTCGCTCAACTCATTTGTTTTGGGAAGAGGTTTGAGAGTAAATGGCTCATAACTGGCGTCGATTACAAATAAGACAGATTCGTGCGATCCGATAAGATTCAGTAATTCCGTCTTGTCAACCACCTTGCCTGTAGGATTGTTTGGATTGCAAATCCACATCATTTGTATTCCAGAGGTCAGGCCTTCCAATGAATATATGTTACATACCTGATGCCCATGAATGACACAAGCGTCTGCATATTCAGAGAATGTCGGCTGAAGAATGGCGGACTTGTTCCCACGGAAGGTTTGCGCTATGAGGTAGATCGCTTCCGTCACTCCGTTGGTAACCATTACTTCGTCATGTCCGACACCGACGAAACGTGAGATGGCTTTTTCCAAACTGCAAGGCACAGGTTCGGGATAATGGGTGACATGAGGAAGCCTGCCAGATAGATAACTGAAAAGCTTGTCGTGATTAAAATGATGATAGATGTTTGAACTGAAATCAATGTCTATATTATCATATTGATATATGTCGTCACCGTGTCCAAGTATCATATTCGCTAATGTTATTATTTCCCGCCCAAGATCTCATATACTTTATCAATATCAACGTACTTGCGAACATGGTCGGCAAGCAGGTCGTACTGATGATTCTTGAATTCCGTGGCACTCACCTGCGCTGCCTTTGTCTTAACGATGCCGCGCAGGACATAATCGATAACTGCAGGATTGTCAAGAAAGCCATGTATGTATGTGCCGATGCAGTTTTCTGCCTCAACGACCTTTTTATCCGTCGTACTTCGCCCTTGATGTATTTCATATCCTTTGCATACGGCACCGTTAAATTCAAATGAGACTTGCCGTGTCGCCTTGTCTGGCGTTATGACAGTCGATATAGGCAGCAATCCCAAACCCGGCAGCATGGGAATGCTTCCTTCAATGCCGTCGGGGTCATTAACATACTGCCCGAGCATCTGATATCCGCCGCAGATGCCGACAACGCGCTTGCCTCTCCCATGAGCACGCACGATGGATTGCGCCACCCCATTGCGTCTCAACTCATACAAATCGTCTATGGTTGATTTCGTTCCCGGTAGAATTATGACATCTGCCGCTTCAATGTCATTTGTGTTGTTTGTATAGAACAAGTTTACTTGCTCGTTACGTTCCAGAACATCGAAATCCGTAAAATTCGACATGTGGCGCAACAGGACAACCGCAATGTTCACTTTCTGCGCCTGTAATGTCTTGTGCTTAGTTTGGAGCTGTACACTGTCTTCTTCCTCAATAGCAATATCCTTAAACATCGGCACAACGCCCAAAACCGGCACGCCGCATATATCCTCAAGAATTTTCCTGCCCGATTCGAACAAGCGAATATCGCCACGGAACTTGTTAACTATTATACCCTTGATAAGCGTTCTGTCTGCTTCGTCTTGTAACATTACACTACCATAACAAGACGCGAACACGCCTCCGCGGTCAATATCGGCGACCAAAATAACATCCGCTCCGGCGTACCGTGCCATAGGCATGTTCACCAAATCAGTATCACGCAAGTTCAGCTCAGAAACACTGCCCGCCCCTTCCATCACAATGGGATTGTACTTCTTGGACAAACGATCGAAAGCGGCATGAGCCTGTGAACGTAGCTCGTCGCGCCCTTCATTTCGAAAGTAATCGTATGCGGAGCGGTTTCCAATAGGTTTTCCATTAAGGACTACCTGCGTTGTATGCTCTGAGTTTGGTTTAAGCAGGATCGGGTTCATGTCTGTCGAACATGGCACACATGCCGCCTCTGCTTGAACCGCCTGCGCGCGTCCGATTTCAAAACCGTCAGAAGTGGCATAGGAATTCAATGCCATATTCTGAGCCTTAAAAGGAGCCGGATGGAAACCGTCTTGATGAAAAATACGACAGAAGGCGGTGGCAATCACACTTTTACCCACGTCACTGCCTGTACCTGCAAACATTACAGGATGCAATATTTGAGTATTATATCGGGCCGGTATCATATAACAACACAAAGTGACAAATAAAAAACTACTTCTGTTATGATGAAGCAAGCGCCGCAGCAGTCTCCAGTATATCCTTTAAGACGCTTGTACATCAAAAGAAACAGCAGAAGGCTGCAGCATGCCGACGGTAGAATACACACCGATATAAGAGGGTAAAAACATGCGGCGACAAGCAATGGCAATAATCCGATGACGACGCTTGTGACCCGTTCTAAGACCGGAGTCCGAGCATATATCAACTTGTTTTTCGACTCATACTCCTTCCTTGCATAAGGCAGGATGTCAATTATAAACGAACTCAGTAATTTGCTTGTCGTATCAGCGGCGATCATAAAGACGGCGACAATGGTCGGTACCACATTAGCTATGCTGTAAAGCAAGCTACAAATAAGGACGAAGTAGACAATGAGTCCG
>CAZHZH010000105.1:0-7085 GCA_964537205.1 uncultured Bacteroidaceae bacterium | reverse complement strand
ACATTGTAGAAGATGGCAACAACATCAGCTGGCTCTCATTCAAGAACGTCAAGTACGAGCGCTTACCGAATGTAGACACTATCGAATATGCGTTCGAGTCAGAGGTAGGCGGTCAGTATGAGGGATATACCGGAACAGTTGACATGGCTACAATCCTTGCCGACCTCGGAGCCACTTCAGTAGACGAACTCAATATCTATGCAGTTCAGAGCGACGGCACCCTCGACAGCAACTACAAGCTTGGAACTACAGACGGTTGGAGAAACGCCGCCGGCGACTGGCAGACATGGAACCCAGGCGGTGACACACGTCTCTGCGTCAAGGCGGACTTCTCTCTTGAATCAGACCAACTCTACTATGTTGGTGGTATGAACAACGACGGTCCTGCCACATACAAGGCAACTTACGCATTGTCAAACGCTACAGAAGGCGTGACATCCGCATACGATGTTGTATACGTAGTAGTATCGCTTACTTACGTTACACCACCACCAGTTGTACTTGATATGTCTGAACATGAATACGACCTTGCCGTTTCATATAGCACAAACGACGCAAGCTATACAGAAAAGACTGTAAGTCTTTCAGACTACGAGGCTTTGGCAATCTGCACAGAACTTGGCATTGACAATCTGTCGGATGCAATCGTATATGGTTACAACCCTACGACAGAGGAAATTCTGCGTTCAACTGACCAGTACGACGGATGGCGTGCGGCAAGTGGCGACTTCGCAACTTGGACTGGCACGGCAACTGTTCCTGTATGCGTTAAGTACACAGACGGACAGACTTACCTGTGCTACAACATCAACGGAACAGAAGCAGGCGAATATGCCGCATACTGGATTCTGTCGAACGGAACAGCCGGAATACTTGTAAAGACAACCGTAACTTACGAAAGTGAGGCTACAGCTATTGACGGTGTCGCAGACAGCGAATCAGCTCCTAAGGGAATCTACAACATAAACGGTCAGAAACTCTCGAGCTTGCAAAAAGGCTTGAACATAGTTGACGGCAAGAAGGTTTATGTAAAGTGACCTTAACACTTAAATAATATTGTGCCTGTGGCGATTGCCACAGGCATTTTTTATGAAAAGACCCAACTACTCTTTTTTGAGTATTTCCCATATAAATAAATCTTCGTACCTTTGCACCGTTTTTAAAACAACCATAAGTATTATATTATAAATAAGGTATAAAGAATGAAGAAAATTTTACTCTCAATGCTGATGATCGCATCAGCCACATCATTGATGGCACAAAATCACGGCGCGATGAAGTTTGCCGGCAATGCCAGTTTCTATGTTTCAATCATGGGTAATCCAACAGGCAACACCGAGGTAGAGTCGGATACGGTTCTCTTTGCGATGAACAACGCGTCAAGTGGTAAGATCACACTGCCAAAGATGGTATACTCAGCAAGCATGACCATTCCGTCGTTCACTATCGACAGCGTAGGATTCAGTTTCGATTATTCCACAATGACCACCACCTTCACCGATCAGACTTTCGCAGCCACAGCCGAAGTCGATGGCGAGGAAAAGCAAATCACCGGTTCGTCTATCACCGGTACATTCCAGCATACCAACAACGTACTGGACATTACCGTTACGTTCACATACGGTGTCATGCCGTTCCCTCTCACATATCACATCACGGGTTACTACGTAAAGTCATACACCGACAATCTTGATGTTGTTGTAGGCGGATCATTCAATTACTTTGCCAACGACGAAGTGACTTACAACGTAAGGACATACGTTGAGAACGACAGCACAAAGCTTGATGTCGAAGTCCCTCAGTATGTTCTCGAAAACACAGTAATGGGTAACTTGACAATTGGTGGTTATACAGTACGCGGACTTGTATACGATGAGGCACAAGGCGGTTACTATCGTGATTATGCCGCTAAAGACACATTGACGATGTACTTCAGCAATGGAGCCTCACTCAATGGCGACTATTCATTTACGGAAGGCAATCTTCTCGTCACACTCGACGGCCGCAATGTTTCCAACATCGTAAACACATTCAAGCCAGGCGCAATGCCGTTCCCTATCGTAAGCACATTCCCTGGCACATTCGCCACAGAGATAACCGAAGTCAAGGAAAGCGAGCCGGAAGTCAAGGGTGATGGTGCGGCGTACAACCTCGCCGGACAACGTGTTCCAGCCAATACAAAAGGCATCGTAATCATAAACGGAAAGAAATATCTTAACAAATAAAACGACTGAGGCACAAAGTCATAGCTATATACGATGAAATTCAAAATTTCACTAAGCATGCTGGGAGCAATCATTTTGCTCTCAGCATGTGAAGGTTTATTTGATGACATATACGACAGTCCTGCGGACGACATAAAAAAACAAACCGTGGAGGGACAATTGTATGTCGACGCGTCGAGTTGGACTAAATGGTATTATATCGATTTGCAAGCGGTGGCAGACAGCGTGTTGGCCGACAGCGCATACAACACGTCGGCAGCCTTCCAATCCTACGACATCCCTACCTCGCTGAACGGTACGGATGACGGGCAGAGCGGAATATATACTTATTGGTACGACGTGTTTGGAGCGGGAATCAGCAACAGGGAGTTCCGCAGCTACACACCGACCGACCCCCAGTCAGAGCCATCATCGTGGACCTTCGCCGTACACAGAAACAACGTAAGGATAAATGGAATCGGAGTGTTTGAGACGACATACACAACTATCGACTCCATACCGTCAGACACGTCTGCGTTTAGCGACCTTACCTTCACGGCAGACGAATGGAACGAAGAGGACGTGTGGACAGTCAACTCACAAATGCTGTTGGGGCTAATAGGAAACCAAGGCATTAAAGTAAGCAACATGCTTTCGTCGTGGCTCAAAGTCGAGATACCCCCTATGCCGCCATCGTTCATATTGAACAACCACGTGTTCATCATCAAGCTACACGACGGCACATACGCGGCAGTCCAACTCGCCGACTATCAAAGCGCGGCAGGAGTGAAGTGCTGTCTTACCATTAATTATAAATACCCTATATAAGCCATTATGAGAATAAAACAATTTTCTTTGTCGATCATCACAAGTATATGCGCCGTCACCACAGCAGCACAGACATCAATCAACGAGGATTCGCTCTATGACGCCTACTTCAACCTCAACGATGTCGTGGTTGTCGGCACACGGACTCCGAAACTATTGAAAGACACACCAATACAGACAAGGCTCATCACATCGGCTGACATAGAAAAATCAGATGCCACCAACATACAAGACCTATTGCAACAAGAAATGCCTGGTATTGAGTTCTCATACGCGATGAACCAACAAGTACACTTGAATTTCAGCGGATTCGGAGGTCAAGGCATCTTGTTTCTGGTCGATGGTGAGCGCTTGGCAGGCGAAACTATGGACGACGTAGATTTCACCCGCCTCAACATGGACAACGTGGACCATATAGAAATAGTCAAAGGGGCGGCGAGCGCATTGTATGGCAGTAATGCCTGTGGCGGAGTCGTGAACATCATTACCAAAAATGCCACTCAACCATGGGCACTCAACGTGAACGGACGTCTCGCACGCCATAATGAGCAACGCATGGGCGGATCGTTGCAGTTAGGACAAAAGTCATTAAGCAACCTGCTTTCCGTTAACTACACTTCTTCCGACAACTATAACGTCCACAACGCTGAAAATCCCGTCACACGAGTAGTTTCTACCATATATGGAGGACGCACATGGAACGTGAAGGATCACCTGACATATCGTCCTATGGAAGGAATGAAAATCATCGGACGGGCAGGTTATTTCTTCCGCCAGCTTACGCGTACGCCCGATACGCCCGAGCGTTACCGCGACTTCTCGGCAGGTTTGCGCGGCATTTGGGAATTCTCCTCAAACGACAACATCGAGCTGTCGTACTCGTTCGACCAATACGACAAATCCGACTTCCATCGCATTACCGACACCGACGTACGCGACTACAGCAACGTGCAGAACATCATACGCGGAATTTACAATCACAGTTGGGACAACGGGAACATACTGACCATAGGAGCCGACTACATGCACGACTACCTCATGAATACAAACCTGGAAGGCGATTCCCGCAAGCAGAACAGTTTTGACGTATTCAGTCAGTTCGACTGGGTGTTGACACCCGCATGGGAAATCGTCGGAGCCCTGCGTTACGACTTCTTCTCTGATGGCGACAACTCACACGTCACGCCAAAGCTCTCCGTGCGCTACCAGCCACTAAGCAACATGAATATACGTTTCGGATACGGCATGGGATTCCGCGCCCCAACCCTCAAGGAGAAATACTATAACTTCGACATGGCAGGCATATGGATCGTGAACGGCAACCCCGACCTCAAGTCGGAAGTAAGCCATAATTTCAACGTTTCAGCCGACTATACAAAAGGACATTTCAACTATACTCTCAGTGTTTACTACAACGATGTGGTCAACAAGTTGGCGACCGGCATTCCATACTATCGACCTGGGGACGACAAGCAGCTCTACCTGGATTACATCAACCTCGACAACTATTCGGTATATGGCGGAGAGGCTACAGTGCAAACACGATGGGACAACGGACTAAGTACGAAGCTGTCATATTCGTATACAAATGAGAAACTCGCCAAGGACAAAGACGGCAAGACCATCAACAACCAATATATTCCCGCCCGCAAGCACTCGCTAACAGCGCGTATCGACTGGGACAAGCAGTTCACCAAGAACTATGGACTCCGCCTTTCTGTCAACGGACGCTTCCTTTCCAAAGTCGATAATGTGGAATATGCCGACTACTACGATATAAGCAAAGGCACCATCACAGTGAAGTATCCGGCTTACACCTTGTGGAAGGTGTCGGCAGTACAGCGGTTCGGCAAGGCGGTACGCCTTACAGCCGCAGTTGACAACATATTCAACTACAAGCCAAAGTACTATTACATGAATTGCCCGCTCACCGACGGTGCCAATTTCATGATCGGATTGAACATCGACATTGACAAACTATTCAAACAACCATAGTTAACGAATAAAGCATACATGTTATGAAACAACATCTATATATAGGAAAGACACTTGGAGCATTCTTCCTCGTATTGCTGACCATGCCGTTGGGACACACCCTCATGATCCTCATGGAACACTTCATGCAGCCCACAATGTTGCACTATTGCGCCTTTCTCATGGGACTCGCAGGATTTCTCCTCACCATTGTCGGCGTGTTCGTCAAAGGAGACACCAAGCAGACTCTCTTCGGCCTGTTCGGCGGACTATTGTTTTGGACAGGATGGGTGGAGTTCCTGCTGGCTTACTACGCACAACGCTATGGAGTACACTGCGACTTGATAGGAGACGGCGTGGTTCAAACCACGACGACATACGTCAACGGCATCGGAGTGAGCCACGAATTCCTCATCAACGGCATACCACTTGAGGACTTCACCCGCGAAGAACTCAAAGCCATTCGAGGCAGCCGCCCCGAATACCTCATCATGCCGTCATCTTTCGGCTTCTTCATGATGTTCGCCCTTGTCTACCTATTCTGCATACGCACCGGCTGCAACGCAATCAACTGGTGTCAGAAAAAATTGTTTGGCAAGCGACGCTCCATAATTGTAGCGCAGCCTATGACACGCCACACCAGCATCGTCACATTCATGGAACTCAACACCATGATGTGGATGCTCTACCTCGTACTGATGTTCTGCTACGACCCGGTATTCCTTGGCAGCAGGCATCCTGTAACCCTGGCGGTAGCCGTGGCATGCCTCGTCGGCTCGTTCTTCATGTTCAAACGAGAGTTGAAGATAGGCGCATGGGGAGCCAACATACGCATGGCGATAGCCACGGTCATCGTGTTCTGGTCGTTCGTCGAAGTGATGGCGCGCAACGGATTCATGAAAGAAATATGGGTAGCCCCACTTGAACACCAGACAGAGATGTGGAGCATTCTCGGTACATTCATAGTACTCGCACTGTTTTTGATAATATACTCAAAAAGGAGACGCAAGTGAAAAGAATCACGTGGAAGAGATGGCATAAATGGCTCGGGATCGTCTTTTGCCTCTTCATTATCATGTTCGCAATGTCGGGCATCATACTCAATCACCGCAGCACGTACGGGAAAATAAACGTAAGCCGCAAGTACGTGCCCGACAAGTTCCAATACACGAACTGGAACAACGGACTACTCAGAGGCACCATACAATATGAGGGCGGCATACTGGTATACGGAGCCGGAGGCATATACCTTACCGACTCATTGGCGGAAGAGTACTATGACTTCAACGCGGGCCTGCCCGAAAGCGCTGACTCGCACAACATCCGCAGCATAGTACAAACAGCTGACGGACACCTGTTCGCCGTGGCTCCATACGATCTCTACACGTACGAAGACAGCACGTGGAAAAACATACCGTTGGACATACTGACGAGCATGTACCCCACCCGGCTCAACGACCTGACGACACGTGGCGACACACTTGTGGTGCTCAGCCGTAACGAGCTGCTCACTTCCCTCCCGCCTTACAAGGACTTCAAGCGCGTCACACTCAAGCAGCCATCTAACTACGACGGCAAGGTGACCCTCTTCCGCGTCATTTGGCTTTTGCACAGCGGAGAGCTTTTTGGCTTGGCAGGGAAAATCATCATGGACATTCTCGGCATAGTGTTCATCTTCCTAAGCGTGACAGGCATAGCCATCAGTATCGCCACGTACACAAACAAATACCGCCGTACCCACAGCGTCGTTCAAAGCAAATTGGACAGAAACACGACGAAAACAAGGCAGGCACATCCACGCCACAGGTTCAGCCGTTTTTCCTTCGTTTGGCACGAGCGGCTCGGGAGGTGGACCATCATACTCACGCTACTGCTTTGCGTCACAGGGTGGGCGTTGCGCCCGCCACTGCTCATAGCGTTGGTGAAATGCAAAGTGAAACCCATTCCATGGACTATTCTGTCGACCAACAATCCGTGGAATGACAAGTTGCGCATGATACGCTGGGACGACGACCGGTCTGAATGGATACTCTCAACATCCGAAGGATTCTTCACCCTTAAGACATTCGACGACACACC
>CAZHZH010000104.1:1872-7823 GCA_964537205.1 uncultured Bacteroidaceae bacterium | reverse complement strand
TTCTTTTTGCAAGCCATGCTCGTTATAATTAGGGGATGAATGCACGATTTCTTTGGTGGTCGAGCCGTATAATCTACTCGTGTATTGCGTCGATTCATTACACCTTATTATATATAAGTGTGTGTCGAGAACGATTTTCTTATTAAAAAGTTGCGACAATAAAAAATAAATCTTAACTTTGCAACTGACTCTCATGCCAACATGCGGGGTGTCTCTTATTGAGGCTTTCTTATGCTTGTGGCAGTTTGCTGAGTTTCTTTATGAAAAAGGCGTTTCTCGACGCTTCGTTCTTGACTCTTCGGAATCTGGCAGTTCCAAACAAACTTGTAGTCAAACTCATAGTAGCACAGGGGTCCATGATAGGGTTCGTATAATTCATGTTTTCACATGTAAGCATGGACTCTGGTGTTGCTTGTTCAGGCGACAGCAGGTCAGAGTTTAGAGGGGTGAGGCCGATAGAAAGACAGGGTTTCACTCCTCTTTTATATTTGGGAGTAACAGATTAGTGTCTTTTGTATGCTATGATGGGTTACATTTGACGCTCTTCGATCATAAACGAATAAACAGAATAATAACAAAGGTTGCGCCCGACACGGACGAGGGCATAAATATGAAAAAGATATACTCGCTGTATTGCCTTATAGTGGCAATGTTGGTTACTACGTCTTGCTCGCAAGATGTGAAAATGGAGAGTTTGTTAGAACAGATACCGGCAAATTCGGATGTCGTGTTAGTGGGCAACTTGAAGACAGTGCTTGAGTCTGCAGGCGGGTCTTTGGATGGTTCTAAAATTAAACTGCCATCAGAGATAACGTACGCTTTGCCAAATGGCATAATGGATGATTATGACGAGGCTAATGATTTTCTGAAAACATCTGGCATTGATCCAGATGCGTGTGCGTTGGTACTAAGTTATGAGCATTCAAACTACCCTATATTAGTTTTTGCACTGTCGGACGA
The DNA here is from genome assembly GCA_964537205.1 of uncultured Bacteroidaceae bacterium. Taxonomy (GTDB): domain Bacteria; phylum Bacteroidota; class Bacteroidia; order Bacteroidales; family Bacteroidaceae; genus Colivivens. The sequence goes on along the minus strand of CAZHZH010000104.1, from coordinate 6,863 downwards.
GAAGCAATTTATTAAAGCAATAGAGGACAATGGCTTTAGGGAGAGAGGAATGGAAGAGACGGTGACTCTCTATAAGAAAAAAGTGTATGATGGAGGTGATCCTGCATATGACGATTATGGATATATAGCGGTTAATGGGGCTTATGCTTATTGGATTGAAAGTGTTTGGGTCGGTAGCAACTTCCAACCTTTACAGTATTTGCAGAAAATGATTGAGGATGCAAGCGTAGGCAGCTATGCTGACACCAATTATGGAGAGTACATTACGGACGGAAATGTTGGTGGAATTGCAATATCCTGGCCCAAGGAATACAGGAAGGAGCTACGTAACGCTGGCGTATCATCCGAACTTCTTTCAATATACGAAGGGACTATGTGCCTGCGTGGTTCGTTGTCGGATGATAGATGTACCGTTGAACTCCGGTTGTTTGACAAGGATGGAAACAGGATAAATGCCGATATATTCAAAAAGTTTATGGATACGTCGGCAATGATTAATGGTGATGCGCTTGCTATGCTGGGAAAAGATGAATATTTGATAAGTGCTGTCAGCCTGAAGAACTTTGATTGGGAAAAATACTTTGATTTCTTGTCTGGCGCGTCGAGGATGTCCCGCTCTGACAAGGCGCAATTGAATGCTATACTAAGTTATTTGGAGAAAATTGACGGTACGATTGCAGTAGGTTTCGGATTTACCGATGGATTGGAATCTATTATAAATCTGGATTATGGCAAAGACGTGATGTCGCAAATATCTACAACTCTTGTTGTAGAAGCCAAGGAGGGCAAAGCTAAGAAATTGGTTGAAGATATGAAGGGATTCCTCGAGCAGGCTGAAGTACCATTTACCGAATCACAATCGGGTTTCTCCATTGATCTCGAACGCTTCGACTTGTCGGGTACATTATACGCTGTGAATAAAGGCAATTTTATTGTCATGGCAAATCATCCGATAAAGGATAATAATAGCAATGCACTGATTACTAATACTGACTTGACCGATTATCTGTATGTTATGTGCTTGGGATTGAACCGGAACGACAGGCTTATGCGTGACTTGCATATTGATTACGATGTGAAATGCATGTTGTGCTGTGAACCAAATACACTTGAAACCACCATGACTCTTGAGATTAAGGGTGATGACGACCAAGGTGTTATAGCCAGGGCGGCAAAGATTGTACTCGGAATCATATCGCAACAAGATGATATAGAGGAGAGAATTAATGAACTGCGAGAGGATTACAGCTATGACTATTACGAAGACGATACCATTGCTTACTTCTATGACGACGATGATGATTATTACTACGCAGATTCGGTGGAAGTAGAGGTAGATTCTATGTTGTATTAGTTTTTTTTCGAAAAGCAAATCAACAATCGACATAACCATTGAATATGATAGGAACAATAACCATTAAGTCACTACTTCCATTGGTGTTCTCAGGAATGGAAGACACGGAAAGGATTCGCTCTTCCCAGATTTGGGAGGAGCAATCCTTCTGTTTCCAACGTGGCTGCAGGATATGCGTCCAAGCAGAGTCGGGAAGTGGCAAGACTTCTTTGGTAAATTTCATATATGGAAGTCGTAAGGATTATCGTGGAAAGATTTTTTTTGACGATAAAGACATTCGAAATATGAATGTAGAGCAGTGGTGTGAGATGCGCACAAGGGCATTGTCATTGTTGCCACAGGACATGGGACTGTTTCCGGAATTGACTGTAGCTCAAAATATAGATCTAAAGAACAATCGGACGAACTGCAAGAGTAAGCATGAAATAATGGATCTACTGGAACGGGTAGGTTTGATTGAGAAATACGATGTTCCTGTAGGTAAGTTGAGCATCGGGCAAATGCAGAGAGTGGCACTGATACGCTCAGTCTGTCAACCCTTCGATTTTATCTTCCTTGATGAACCTGTAAGTCATCTTGATGTAAGAAACAATAAAGTAGTTGCTGAGATTATTTCAGAAGAGGCGACACGTCAGGATGCTGGTGTAATTGCCACTTCGGTTGGTAATCCATTGCTTCTCGATAACGCACAAACAATACTATTATAAGATGAAACTTAATCTTAACTACGATATATGGTGTCTCCTCAGGAAGAATATTTCCCGCGGACAATTGCTTGGGTACATTACAGCAAATGTCGTAGGCCTGTCCGTCATCCTTGTTGGCGTCTTGTTCTTTCTTGACAGCCAGCACTCCACATCTCAAAACGACAAGTATTTCTCTGACGACTATATCGTGTTATCAAAAAAGGTGGATGGTGTTGGTTTCACACCAGTCTCTTTTTCTGAAGACGAAATAGCGAAGTTGGGAAAGCAAAAGTGGGTTGTGAAAATAGGTAAGTTTACCGCTTCGCAATTTGCCGTTAACGGTGCGGTCAATTTGGGAGGAAGAAGTCTGTCCACGTACCTTTTCTTTGAATCTGTACCCGATGACTTCTTTGATATTACTCCTAAGGATTGGGGGTTTGATCCAAGTGAGAAATTCGTTCCAGTGATTCTTAATAAGGATTACCTGGCTCTTTACAATTTTGGATTTGCCATTCCTCAGGGTTTGCCACAAGTCAGTGAGAGAATAGTGGGCGCAGTGCCAATAACGTTGAGCATAACGGGCAATGACAATGTGACAGAACATTTTAAAGCGGCGGTGGTTGGCTTTTCGTCACGACTTAACACTATAGCAGTGCCACAGAGTTTTATGGATTGGGCAAACAACAAGTACTACTCTGGTGATGCAAAACCAACTTCACGTTTGATTGTAAAAATCAACAGGTTTGCGACTTCTGGCATGAAGGAATATCTTGATCATGAGGATTTGGAAATCGCAGGAGATAAAGAAGAAACGGGAAATATATCAGCTTTCTTACGTGTTGTCTCCAGTGTGGTTACTTCCAACGGCGTGGTAATTAGTGCGCTTGCGCTATTTATATTGATACTTTCTATTTTCCTATTGCTTCAGAAGAACAAGGAAACAATAAGAAAGCTTATGCTTTTGGGCTTTGCACCGAAGGAGATAAGCCGGTACTATGAGATAATAGTACTTGTTGCAAACAGTGGCATAGTAATTGTAGCGGTTATCGTGACTGCCTCTTGTCGTTTACTATGGAATGAGCAATTGCACGAAATCGGACTTGGTGAGGCTTCGGTATTGCCTGTGTTTGCTTTGGCTCTATGCTATCTCGTATTTGTGATGGCTTTTAATGTATATATAATAAGAAGGAACCTGTACGCAGTATGGAACTAATAATTGATTATTAATAAACTATTAAACTGAAAAGTTATGTACTATTATGTAAATGCCGCCGGACAGCAACAAGGACCGGTACCAGCAGGCTCATTGTTAGCCAATGGAGTAAAAGGTGATACTTTAGTGTGGAAATTGGGAATGCAGGAATGGAAAAAGGCGAAAGACGTGCCGGAATTGAACGCCCTCTTTGGTGCGGCGCAAGTTCCACCTATACCGCCGATTAATTCTCAATCGACGCGTCCAACCACCCCGTTTAACCAACAATCCCAACTTCCGCCAAAACCGGATAACAATTTAGTTTGGGCGATTATTACAACGGTGCTGTGCTGTCTGCCTTTAGGCGCTTATGCTATATACTTGTCTATGCAAGTTGACAAACTGTATTATCAAGGCAACTATAGTGCCGCAGAGGAGAAGGCGAAGGAAGTGAGGAAGATGTCTATCATCGGAGCCTGCGTTGGTTTCGTTGTAAATATAATATATTTGATAATTGTTATCGCTTCGGAAATGTAATGATTCGTGGGTTATATTAATTATACAGGGTCCATAATACAAATCAGACGTTGCGCCCGACACGGATTCAGGGTTTAATACAATGGTAGACGGGCAGACTAAAAAATGCCAATTCTGTGGAGCTGAAATCCCTTCGTATGTGGAAAGATGCGAATATTGTGGAGTCAAGCAGAAGGTTACGAGTATTCCACGCATGAGGTATGAGGGTTATGATGTCATTGGATACAAAGAGGATGCAAAGCTTCGCAAGCCGCATGCCAAGGCTCATTGGTTTGTCGAGGTGTATCTTTCCTTGGGAATAGTAGTGAATGTCATTATGACTATTTTGTACCTAATACAACTCGTTACACAAACGGGCTTATGGAGTGGTACACCCGATCCGTTGCCGATACAGGTTGCTGAGCTTCTCCTTTCATTAGTGATTGTCGGCTCGTATGTGCTGCTCCTCTTGCAGAGGAAAATAGGCTTCTATGTCGCAATAGCTGTAACTGCTATAAATGTGATATTGGGCTTATTTGCTCTGAGCATAGAAAGTGGGTCTTTAATTGGATGCATTAGTCCGGTGATCGCTTATGCTGTTCTTTACGCTGTTCTGCAAACAAAAAAGGATGGCGTAACATACTTTGAGACTTTGGAATAAAATAACTGTAATCATCGATGTGGACAATAAAGATAAGATAAATCAACAGACCTTATATTGAACAGCAGATCATAGAGGAACAATACGAAATCAAAAGGTTGCGACAGATGTTGGATGATATGCAATGATTTGTTCATTAATTGGCGTAAGGCAATATAAAAATATAATGATATCATGTTAGGAGCAATCATAGGCGACATCGTGGGCAGTACCCGCGAGTGGCACAATATCAAGACTGAGGATTTTGAGCTGGTTCCAAAGGGAAGCCGGTTTACTGACGACACGGTGATGACACTTGCCGTGGCAGAATGGCTGATGACCGACAATGACCATCGTTCGGAGACTTTGGTCTCGTGTATGCAACGGTTGGGTCGGAGGTATCCCCATGCAGGTTATGGCGGCATGTTCTCCAAGTGGTTGAGAAGTGACAATCCGATGCCATACGGCAGTTTCGGTAATGGCTCTGCCATGAGGGTGAGTCCGGTAGGACTATATGCCAATTCTCTTGAAGAAGCACTGGAGTTGGCCCGCATCACGGCTTCAGTTTCGCACAATCATCCAGAAGGTGTCAAGGGAGCGCAG
>CAZHZH010000104.1:0-1772 GCA_964537205.1 uncultured Bacteroidaceae bacterium | reverse complement strand
TTATTGGTGGAGGCTTCGGGTACGAACTCATCAACCAATGTCGTGATTTGCTTCCTGCCGACCTGCTGGACATCAACGATCGCTTTGAAGCGTTTATCAGCCGGCCGCTTTACCAGTCGTATTATCTGCACGGATATATGTTTGCCGGTGAATACCCTGGCGATAAAGATGAAGAGATTGCCAAAAGGAAAGTCCGGCACATGTTGCACTTCGGAGTGAAACATTTTGTGGATCTCACCGAAGCTGGCGAATGCAGGCCTTATGACCATCTGCTGCCTAAGGGCGTGACTTACCTTCGCTTCCCTATTCCTGATTGTGGCGTTCCACCCTCTCTCGCATCGGTCAACCGCTTATTAGACGAGATTGAATACTTGAATAAGATGGAGGGTTACACCTATATACATTGCCGTGGCGGCGTAGGGCGCACTGGAACCATTGTGGGTTGCCTCAAAGCGAGAGAACTACACGAGCAAAAGAACCTTGATGTAATGACGGTTCTTCGTAACTTTTATAGGGAAATGCCGAAGTCGTCATACATAGAGACACCTGACACACCTGCACAGGAGGAATTTATTAAATTATTTGCCCGTAGTGTGGGTAAGTACGTGGAGGACAACGCCGCAATGATAAAGGACAGCATCAGAGGATGCCTGATGGCAGGTGCCGCAGGTGATGCGCTGGGCTATCCAGTAGAGTTCATGAGTCGTAAAGGCATACTTGCCAAATATGGAGATAATGGCATCACAAAATTTGAAATCGATAAAAACGGCAAGGCGTTGGTCAGCGATGACACCCAAATGACGCTCTTCACTGCCAACGGTATGCTAATGGGTGTGACTCGCGGTTATATGCGCGGCATAGGAGGTGCTCCCGAAAACTATGTAGACGGGGCTTATATTGATTGGTACTATACTCAGACGGGGAAAAAGAGAGACAGCCTGATAAATGACTTCCACTATACGTGGCTGCGCGACTTGCCCGAACTGGCTCATCGCCGTGCTCCTGGCACCACCTGTCTGTCAGCGTGTGAAAGCCTGTTCAACAATCAGGAAGTGCAGAACAACAGCAAGGGTTGCGGCGGAATTATGCGCGTAGCTCCCATGGCTCTTTTATCAGCAGGATATAAGGCTCGTGGAGAACGGTTCTATTCCATTGAAGAGACGGATAAGGCGGGAGCTGAAATAGCAAGAGCTACACACAAGCATCCGTTGGGTTTCCTGCCCGCTGCGATGCTAACACATCTGCTCTATAAATTGGTTCCGATGTCTGCAACCGCAGTCCGTGAAGAGATCAAGCAACTTGTTGAAGAAACCGTCGATGCCCTCGACAATGTATACAAGGGCGAGTATATGGACGACAAACCCTATCTTGCCAATCTTACACGAATGGCAGTCAGGCTTGCCGCCAACGACAAGGACGATGCCGAGAACATCCGCCTGCTTGGCGAGGGATGGACGGGTGAAGAGGCATGGGCGATTGCCGTCTATTGCGCCGTGCGCCATGTGGACAGCGTTGAGGATGCCATAGTTAGTGCGGTGAATCATGATGGCGATAGTGATTCCACCGGAGCGGTGTGCGGCAACATCATGGGTGCGATATATGGGTATGATGAAATCAAGGGCAAGCGGCTCTTCTGTCCGCAGGGGAAGGAGTTTGAGCCAACCCTCGAACTCTCGAACATCATCCTCGCCATTGCGGACGACCTCTATACAAGCTGTATCATCAGCGAGTACGACCCAATTGACACACCGGAGAAACGGCAGTGGTATGAA
>CAZHZH010000103.1:0-8469 GCA_964537205.1 uncultured Bacteroidaceae bacterium | reverse complement strand
TCTTCCTTACCTTTCTTGGCGCGTTCTTCTTGTAACACCTTTTCCTGCTGTTCAAAAAACGATTGAACAATCACCTGCGCATCCGAATTGGACACCTTTAATTCATTTCCTTGAAGGACATCAACTATAGAACTGGCAAAGTCCTCGATATTCAGAATGTCCTTCAGTCCCATTTGTCTGAGCTGGTGGCCAATGCCCAAACCAAGAGAGTAGCTTAACTTATCCATTAACTTCTAAAACATTGTCTATAATTCGGTCGCAAAGATACTATAAAACAACCGAAGGACAAAAAATAAACGCTGTTTTTTCGAATTTCAAGCTTTGGCACTTATTTATATAAAACATTTTAGCTACTTTTGTATGATAAAATATCAATAGATTATGGAGAAGTTAGTTTTCCTTACAGGCGCAGGCATAAGCGCGGAAAGCGGAATCACCACCTTCCGCGATTCTGGCGGTTTGTGGGAACAATATCCGGTTGAGGCAGTCGCAAGCATCGAAGGATATTACAGAGACCCAGCCCTTGTCATTAAATTCTACAACGAGCACCGCAAGCAGCTAAAGGACGTAAAGCCAAATGAGGCACATGAGTTAGTCGCAAGGCTGGAAGACACATACGACGTATGCGTAGTCACTCAAAACATAGACAATCTTCATGAACGCGCAGGGTCACACAACGTAATACATTTGCATGGCGAGCTTATGAAAGCGACATCATCGTCCAAGCCAAACGATCCGAAATGTATTGTGACACTTCCATCTTCCGACACGGAGATAAAGATAGGCGACAAGGCTGCGGACGGAAGCCAGCTGCGTCCGTTCATCGTGTGGTTCGGAGAACCGGTGCCAATGATCGAACAAGCGGCAAACGAAGTCTCCACAGCCGACATACTGGTAGTCATCGGCACATCGCTCAACGTATATCCTGCCGCCGGACTATTAAGCTATGCGCGCAGCGACACAAAAATATACCTCATTGACCCAAGGCCGAACAATGTCCCCAGTTACATGAACATACACATCATCGCTAAAAAAGCGACTGAAGGCATGCGCGAGCTTTACGGCATACTGACTTCAAACAAAACAGGCAAACAGGTGTAAGCGTAAGAGAAAAACAGGCAAACTGTCAAGTGTAAAATCCGTAGTGAATAAAAAAAAGCGCATATTGCATTGCCCATTCTGAATTATTTACTACCTTTGCACTCACTTAAAGGCCCAGATGGCGGAATCGGTAGACGCGCTGGTCTCAAACACCAGTGGGGCAACCCGTGCCGGTTCGACCCCGGCTCTGGGTACTGAGTTGGGGGAAAGAGTCAAGTCTTTCCCCATTTCATTTATAAATACGACTCGCAACTTCGTACTCTGAAACGTAAACATAAAAATTATGGCACAGAAACCGTCAATTCCCAAGGGAACGCGTGACTTCTCTCCTTTGGAGATGTCAAAGCGCAATTATATATTCAACACAATCAAGGAAGTGTACGCCCTCTACGGCTTTCAGCAGATAGAGACACCCGCAATGGAAAACCTCTCGACCTTGATGGGCAAGTATGGTGAGGAAGGCGACAAGCTACTGTTCAAGATACAGAATTCTGGTGATTACTTAAAAGGGGTTACCGATGAAGAACTGCTGAGCCGCAACACTCTCAAACTGGCAAATAAATTATGCGAGAAAGGACTTAGGTACGACCTTACCGTTCCGTTCGCCCGCTACGTCGTCATGCACAGGGAGGAATTGTCGCTACCTTTCAAACGGTTTCAAATACAACCCGTATGGCGTGCCGACCGTCCGCAGAAGGGCCGCTACAGAGAATTCTACCAATGCGATGCCGACATTGTAGGCTCCGACTCCCTGCTCAACGAGGTAGAACTGATACAAATCATAGACGAGGTGTTCACAAAGTTCGGCATCCGCGTATGCATAAAGCTGAACAACCGCAAGATACTGTCGGGCATAGCCGAACTGATTGGCCAGGCGGACAAGATTGTTGACATAACAGTGGCCATCGACAAACTCGACAAAATAGGAGTAGACAACGTGAACGCGGAACTTGCGGAAAGCGGCATCCCCGCCGGCGCAATCCAGCAGCTTCAGCCTATTATCAACCTGACAGGTTCCAACAAGGACAAGCTCAATAAGATGAAAGAGGTACTCGCACAGAGTGAAACCGGTGTCAAGGGCATAGAAGAGGCGGAGTTTATATTGGACACCATTGAAGGCCTCGACTTGAACAACCAATTAGAACTTGACCTGACCTTGGCTCGCGGACTGAACTATTACACTGGGTCCATATTTGAAGTAAAGGCAATGGACGTGCAGATCGGCAGCATCACGGGAGGCGGACGCTATGACAACCTGACCGGCATATTCGGCATGCCAGGATTGTCCGGAGTCGGCATTTCATTCGGAGCTGACCGCATATATGATGTTTTGAACCAACTCGACCTCTATCCCCAAGGAGCAGTCGACGCGACCCAGATATTGTTTGTAAACTTCGGTGAAAACGAGGTCCGCTACAGCCTGCCTCTGATTCACGCCTTGCGCAACGCCGGCATCAAGACGGAGCTGTACCCAGACGCGGCGAAGATGAAGAAGCAGATGAGTTATGCAAACGCGAAGCACATCCCGTTTGTCGCCATAGTTGGTGAAACCGAGATGCAGGAAGACAAGGTCACAGTGAAAAACATGACAACAGGAGAACAGGCGCTTGTTGACAAAGACTTGATAGCAGAGTTGGTGCAGGCATAAAATAAGGGTCAAACGATATACAGGGAAATGTAACAGTGCGTCGTTGTTACATTTTCTTGCGTTTAAGAAACATCTTCTTTTTTTCTTCTCGTTTTATTTGGCAGGCTCATTTTCATGAGCTAACTTTGCCATATAAACGTTACACATTATTATATATAAAAGTATGAGAAGAGTTTCTATTTTAGCCGTGTTGTGCCTGTGCGCAACACTTATGGCGGCGCAGAACAAGAAAGAGACTGTCGCCAGTTTCTATGAGAAGAACCTCGTATTGAATTATAACGACGGCAAGAGCGTGGCCGGCGAGATGCCGCAGCCCGTCAAATTCGACCCCAACTTCCATATATACCTTTGCTTCGGGCAATCGAACATGGAAGGGAACGCCCGTGTCGAGCCACAGGACAGGGAGAACCTGAGTCCACGTTTCAGGATGATGGCTGCCGTGGACTACCCCAACAGCGGCAGGGAAATGGGCAAGTGGTATGTAGCTGTTCCGCCTCTGTGCCGTGAGTATACAGGACTGACACCAGCGGACTACTTTGGCAGGACAATGATAGAAAACACCCCCGAGAAAGTGTCCATCGGCGTGATAAATGTCGCTGTCGGCGGTTGCAGTATCGACCTGTTTGACGAGGACAAGAAAGACGCCTATATCGCAAAGTCGGCTGACTGGCTTCAGAATTTCTGCAAGGCGTACGGAAACGACCCATATCAACGATTGATTGACATGGCGAAGAAAGCGCAGAAGGTGGGAGTGATAAAAGGCATCTTGTTGCACCAAGGCTGCACAGACTGCGGACAGCGGGACTGGCCGCAACGAGTAAAGGTGATTTATGAGCGGATGCTCAAAGACCTGGACCTGCGTGCGGAGGATTGTCCTCTTTTGGTCGGCGAGCTCCTCTCGCAACAGGATAATGGCAGCTGCTACATCCACAACAGCGTTATAGCCACCATGCCGCTCGTGATACCTACCGCATACGTAGTCCCTTCGCTTGGCTGCCCAGGCAATTTCGACAAACTCCATTTCACCGCAGAAGGCTACCGCGAGTTGGGCAGAAGATACGCGCAAGTGATGCTGAAAATAGAGAATGCCACCAGAAAACATAAGAAGGGCGGAGCGAAGTAAAAGACGAAATTCAAACCGGCTGTCACTCCTTGCCCTCTTGCAGATAGTATGGATTCATGCTGATGTATTCATGTCCAAACCGGCAATGAATGCAGTCCTTAGGCACACAATAACGCTGTGTCAGTTGTATAATCGCCTGTGACTCTGACGCTGACTTGCACTCAACGCCAGAGTCACGCCATTGATCCACAATACAGTTCCTCTCCGGCTTCAACTCTTCAAGCCAGCTTATGGCTTTGTCACACAAGTTGCTATCGGAGCGGTATCTGCCATATGCGAACATTAGCGGCACAAGGCTGTTTATGACAATCAGATCCTTTGACTTTCTGGTCAGCGACTTGTCCGACATGGGGGACTTTCCGGAAAGGAACGAGTAGTGAGTCTTCCAAAAGTCGCTCACATGGGTGTCGAGCAAGTCATACAGGGCTTTCATATCGCGCGAGTTGGTCACCTTCGACAAATTCAATCGCCCAGAGCAGTATAGCACAGACAGTTGCGCTATACGGATAAACGGGAAATTGTAAGGACGAAGCCTGAGGAACTTCCATTCAGACACGTTCATGCTCTGCAAGCTGAACTTCTGTCTCAGATAACGATATTCAGACCACAGCCTCCTATAGTAATCGGGATGCCGGTCAGTCGGCGTGGATGTGAGCAGTCCCGCCACTCCGAAGAATATCGCCTCAATCTGAAACAGGCTGTCCCGATGCTTGCCTATCACGCTCATCGGAATGAGACGGGCCCAATGCTCAAACGCGTCGCCATTCTTGCCAAAGCCGAAGTTGCGGCATATCGTGACAAACGCCGTCGCCTCCCAGTTGCCGTCGCACTGCCGTTTGCGTTCCAATATCTGCTTCGTACGTTGTTCCAGCCTTTCCACATAGAGCGATGAGAACCACGATGTTATAGTAAGTCGCGGCACCGCTTTCAGTATATTGCGGCATCGCGGCACTTTGTCAGACGCTATTAACCTGCCGTAGTTCAACACAACGGTCTCCGGCACGTGCAATTCCAATTGGGGGATGCAATGGCCGTTCGAAGTTTCTACTTTGCAGTCGACATCGGACACTACGTGCAAAATTACATTGTCATAAGCAGGGTCGTTATCATGGCCATGAGCATACCATTCACTCGAACGCATGTGTATTTCGACGTTGCCGTTCCAATCCACCCCGTCAATCTTCACATGAGCGCCAATAAAATCAGGACCCGCGTCCCCGTTCTGTATACCTGGGTTGATGACTTCCACCAAGCTGCCGTCCGTCGTTCTGACTTCGCCCAAAGGCAACATACGATGAAGCCACGTATATTGAAGCATAAACTCCATAATTGCTGTTCTTTGTGGCAAAGATACGAATTTTTCAATTAATAATGGGTCAAAGCCGCGAACTTTCATTATCTTTGCATTTAATTTTGGAAAGAATATGAGATTTGCATTGATTGGTTATGGCAAGATGGGCAAAATGATTGAGCAGATTGCCAAAGACCGTGGACACGAGATTGTTTGCATAATAGACATAGACAATCAACAAGATTTTGATTCCGACGCATTCCGCTCGGCGGATGTCGCAATCGAGTTCACCGCTCCGCAGGTGGCGTATGGCAACTACCTGAAGGCATGGGCGCAAAACGTGAAAGTGGTTTCGGGCAGCACCGGATGGTTGAAGGACCATGGAGACGACGTGCGCAAGGCATGCGCCAAAGGAGGCAAGACCCTATTTTGGGCGTCGAACTTCAGCCTTGGCGTGGCCATCTTCTCGGCCGTCAACAAATATTTGGCCAAAATCATGGAGCAATTCCCTGGTTACGATGTGAGCATGAAGGAAATACACCATATTCACAAACTCGACGCTCCAAGCGGGACGGCCATCACACTCGCCGCACAAATAAAGGAAAACATGCCGCGCCTGAAAGAAGACGTGAAGATAGAGTCGGTGCGCGAGAGCGAAGTACCGGGGATACACAGCGTCACATACAATAGCGAGGCAGACCAAATCACCATCACCCACGAGGCCCACAACCGCAAAGGCTTCGCGCTCGGAGCGGTTTTAGCCGCCGAATACACGGCAGCCCATCAAGGACTGCTGACCACAAGCGACTTGTTCAAGTTCTGACGGCGCATCATCCTGGGAACACATAGATATTATCAAACTACGAAACAATCTGATCAATGGTAAAATATAAAGGCACAAAGCAAATCAAAGCCGAAAGGGAACACGCCGAGGCCGACAAGAAGGCAAAGAAAAGAAGAAGCTGGATAATGTTCGTCATCGTGACAATCCTCTATTTGGCGTTCCTCTATTGGGTGGGCAGCTGGTGGGGGCTCATCGTCGTTCCGTTCATATTCGACGTCTACATCACCAAGAAGATAAAGTGGACATGGTGGAAGAACATTGAAAGCCCTATAGGGCGCACCATAATGAGCTGGGTCGACGCGCTCGTATTCGCGCTCGTAGCCGTATATTTCGTCAACCAGTTCTTCTTCCAAAACTATCAGATACCAAGCAGCTCGCTCGAAAAATCACTGATGACTGGCGACTACCTGCTGGTAAGCAAACTCAGCTATGGCCCCCGCATACCACAAACCCCGCTCACAATGCCTTTGACGCAGCACACACTGCCAATCGTAAACACCAAGTCGTACATAGAATGGCCGCATTGGGACTACCGCCGTGTAAAAGGACTGGGAAAGGTGGAATATGGCGACATCGTCGTGTTCAATTATCCCGCCGGCGACACGGTGGCGGTGAACTACTCCAACGACTTCTACGAATTGTGCTACATGTACGGGCTTGACGCCATGCAGAAGCAAGGTGTGCAGATTCCGGAAATGAAGACGCTCTCCACCGAAGACCAGATGCGACTGTTCGACTTCCTGTACGCGGAAGGCAAAAGGATCGTGGAGCAGAACAAAAACGTATACGGCGAGATAACCAGCCGGCCTACCGACAGGCGCGAGAACTATGTGAAACGCTGTGTGGGGCTTCCCGGGCAAACCCTCCAGATCAAGGACAAGATCATATACATCAACGGAAAACCGCAAAAGACTCCCACCCAGGCGCAATTCAACTACTACATATACGCCAAGGGAGAAGCCCCTGACGCCCTGCGGGCCGAGTTGCAAATAACCGACGAAGACTATAAACGTTGGAACGACCGTCCTGACCACCCGTTCGAGGACCATCGGCTGGGCATGCCGCTCACCGAACACGCCAAACAAGCATTGGAGAGCCATACCGAACTCATCGACAGCATAGTCGAAATCATCGATATAAATTCGGGCAAGGTATACCCGTTAAACCATGACTATGGCTGGACACGCGACAACTACGGACCTGTATATATTCCGCGAAAGGGCGACAAAGTGAAACTCGATATGGAAAACATCGCCGTCTACGACCGTCCGATACGTGTATACGAAGGCAACACCCTCAAGGTGGATAACGGCAAGATATATATCAACGGCAAGGAAAGCAATGAATACACCTTCAAGATGGATTATTATTGGATGATGGGCGACAACCGCCACAATTCCGCCGACAGCCGCTATTGGGGCTTCGTGCCAGAAGACCATGTAGTAGGAAAACCACTGTTTATATGGTGGTCGGTATGCCCGGACAACAATCCCGAGGCGTCAAAAATACGTTGGAACCGGCTCTTCCGCTGGGTGGACAACATCAAATAGAGAATTGCGCCCAGGCCTACCACACTCTATAGCCCAAGACAAACGCGACGGCTTCGGAGATGTTGCTGACACCCAACTTTGCGAATACGCTCTTCTTTATTGATTTCACCGTGTTCTCCTTCTTGCGAAGCTCAGCAGCGATTTGCCCTATTGTATACCCCTGCGCCGACAGGCGTAGGATGTCCTTCTCTACATCAGTCAGATATACGCAGTCATGCTGTTCCCACTCGTCTCGCTTCATGTCATACTCGTAAAACTTGTCGTCAAGCTCTTTGTATGCCAGTATGCGGCCGAAGTCCTTGTTGGGCGAGATACCGGTTGAGCACAGAAAATAGCGGTGAGCCTTGTCGCCGGAAAAGAACAAAGGCACCAATATCTGATGTACAAGCCGCGACCTTTGCCCGACTTTCAGATGGTAGTCAAATGTGATGGAGAAGTCATCTTTGCTTGAATAAGGAAACAAGCCGTCATTTGCGATGCATTCGCCAACCACCCTTTTTAAAATGCGGCGTTCCGATGGAATCATGAGACGAGTTATATCATCAAAGGTTATATTCGCGTAATCACGCTCATCCACGCCATAAATATAGGTTAAGTTGTTGCCCATACTGACAATGCCACGTCTTGAATAGTCCAACGCATAAATATTTTGATGCGTGCATTTAGAGAAACAATTTACAAACAATTCAAGTTTCATTATCCACAGTTTCTCCTCTTGTGTGATTCCTGCTCCACAATCTTGCAGGTATTTGTTTTCCTGACTTATTAGTTCCATTCTTATTATATTATCGTTCCCTATAATTTATTATCTGCCAACTTATTAGTTGCCCTGTTCATTTTCGCTATTTCCGCTCTATCCACTCCCTCGCCTTGCGTTGTATCTCCGTCACAGTGGCTGACGGCACCTTGACC
>CAZHZH010000102.1:0-8490 GCA_964537205.1 uncultured Bacteroidaceae bacterium | reverse complement strand
CCTTTCTGTATATTGATGCCACGGACGGGCGCGCGGTGCGCTACGCCGTCTAAAGTATAGAACAGATCATCAGAAATAGAACTATCTGCCTGAACATCATCGATACCGACAGTCGCCGCATCTTCATAATTGAATTTCCAACTATCGAACCTCATCTCGCTTGCACCCACGTATTGGAATATCAAACGGTGAACGCCTGTAACTTCTTTCGACAGGTCGAATGTTACATCCTGATAATTGTCCAAACTGCCTGTATTCGGGAACTTAATGGAAGCTATGCGCGTACCATTGACCTTGTCGAGCCACACAAAGAAGTGAGAGCTGTTTGACATAGTGGCAATCCTCAAAGTAATACTTTTAGGAGATGACTCCCCAAAATCCACGTTACTCAGCGCAATTGAATCCGACGACGTTGCCATGCGTACATATACGCCTGCGCTGTCATTCCCTTCGGTTGTGACACCCCATCGGCAATTATTGAAAGTCTCTGCCTCTACACGCTCAAACGGATTTAATGTGGCAACAGGGTCAACCCCTTTGCGTGTTGGCGTAATCTTCTGAATTGTACCATCGTCGTTGTAGTTCAAGTAGTCAATGGCTACGGAGCGGTTAAAGCCTCCTCCGCCATTGCCTTCGTTGAGCCATCCCGTATGGTAGACGAAATAGTTCTTCCCCTTAAATTCCACACATCCTGCATGATTAGTGAACGAAGCAGTGTTTTCCACGTCCATCACCTTGCCCCGGTATGTCCAAGGTCCGCGAGGTGAGGAACTCGTGCTGTAGGCAATGTTCTCAGGAACTCCGCCTGCGGCATAGATGAGATAATATAGTCCGCCGTGCTTCTGAAGCCACGGACCTTCCTCAAAGCAGTTCTCACCCTGTACCTCACCATCCACCTTCACACCGCCGAAAGCCTGTTCCGTGAGTTCCACTGTGACAATGCCCTGGTCGCCCACATCCTTCCTGTAGGAAATCATGTCCTCGTTGAGCATCAGATAACGGAGCTTGTTGTTGCCGTAATAGAGGTATGCCTGACCATTGTCGTCGATGAACACGGTCGGGTCGATGTCGCCCATCTCACCAGTTGAAAACAAAGGCTTGCCTAATGCATCCTTGAATGGTCCAGTCGGCGAGTCCGCCACAGCTACCCCCACGGTGTGCCACTTGCCAGGGTATTCGGCACATACATACCAGTAGAACTTTCCATTGCGCTCGATACACTGACTTGCCCATGCTGTGCCGGCTCCTGCCCATGAGAAGGCAGAAAGAGGCAGAGCAGTACCATGGTCAGTCCAATTGACCAAGTCTTTGGACGATGCCACTCTCCATTCGTCCATCCAGTAGTATACATCACCTGTATTCGGATTCACGCCCACATCCTTGTCATAATAGATGTAGAAAGTGCTGTCGTGCACCATCGGTGCGGGGTCGGCAGAATAGTTTGCAGTGATGACAGGATTCTGTGCGAAAGACACGGTCGACGAAAGTATGCCAATTGACAATAATAAACGTTTCATGATGTTTTGTTCTTATTATTTGATAATTACTTTATTTCCCTGATATATGTTGATTCCGCGTACTGGCCGCTGGTGCGCTACGCCGTCGAGTGTGTAGAACTCCACATTGTCCTTGAATGTATTCAAATCATCAGCAGTAATGCCAGAAATGCCTGTCGGGTCGTATGTCACCGAAGTGATCGGACGCAGCCGCCAATAGTACTTTGCGGTTGATGTATATACATGGCTTGCATCGGCACTGTAGTTGAGATAGCAACCTTCACGTCCTTTCGACTCAATGAGAAAGCCCTTGTGGTCAGCATCGTAAGTGACATACCAGAGTGCATGGTCTTGTGCGTCAGTACCATACTGAGTGGCGGCACAGCTTCCCATGAACACGATACCTCCTGGTGCGGTGTTGACGTAGTGTCCGCCACCTATGCCTTGTGTATAGGCTGTGCCGTCAGCAAAGGTTGTCTCAATGCTGTATGCTCCCTTGGTTGGAAGATAGCGAAACTTGCAACGCAAGGCGTTCTCAGCATTGAACCTCTCTTCAATAAGCCCCTTGTACGAGTCTTGTCCACTGTGGAAATAGAGAATGCCCTGTGCGTCACTGCTTACCAATCCATAGTATCCTGTCTGCAAACTGTCGGCTGTGGAAATGGCTGGTTGCAATGTATATGTTGTCCAACGTGTGGCGGACTGCTCCACGGTGTAAGCAACCACCTCGTCAAGGTTCGTAAGGTCGATTGGCTCAGCACTGTAGTTGAACGACGGAATTGCGGTTGCCGACTCTGCCGGCGTTGCCTTTATGCGCAGAATGGTGAATGAATAAGCAGGGAATGTGTATGAGAACACGTCGGAAACATTGCTTACGGTAGTCTCCTGCGGAGTGATGAATGTAGGGTTGTCCAATGAGTTCTCATCCTCACGTCCTGCTGATGTAAGTGTAATGGCAGTGGCTGTCGAGGCTATGTCCTGTGCATTGAGCGAAATCTCCGGTGTCCAAGCCTTGCGTGTGCCATTCACCACCTTCACTACTATCTCGCCTGTAGCTGTGTCATAGCCACTGATGCTTTGCAAGCGTCCTGGAAGACGTGTGCTGGTGGTATACGACAGGATTTTCTTCCCATCCACATAACATGTCACCTCATTGCCATTGACTATAATCTTTATTTTATACCACTGGTTGCTATTCAGTGTGTAGTCCACCATGTCACTGACCACACTGCCCGATTTGTCACTACATTTCTCGATGGCCGCTTTCGTATTGCCCCATCCGCCGAGATTCAGACGATAATGGCTTGAGAGTCCGTCTGTGGCGCATCCGAAGTCAATGAGAAAACCTTCGGAGCCTCCTGTCTTCATGGCTTCAAGCTCGATGACACCTGCAGGGAATGAGCGCGTGTTCATTATGGCGACGGCTCCTGTCTCGTTGGCACTTGTCTGTGTGTATGTTTCATCGCTGACAGCCCATGTTCCATAAATAGGAGACCATTCGTTCTCCTTATTCGTAAAGTCAGACTTATAGTAAACTGTATCACCATTTATACTGCTCACTTTAACATTGCGGAACTTGGCAGACGTGAGCCAAGTACCCACACCAATGCGTCCTTGGAATGGCTGTGAGAGCTGGTTGCTGTAGAGTTGTGAGTTTATATTGTAGTCAGGGCGGTTTTCGGCAAACATCTTTTGCAGATAGTAAGAGGCACGCCCCATCACCTGACCATTCTTCTGCCAAATGAGGTTGCACGACCAGTTTGGCTGGTTCACATTAGTAATGAGCGGCGCATACGACGCCATCTTGACCAAGTCGCTGTTGCGTTCCATATTCATCATGAAAGCCGACTCACTCAAGGCAGCTTCCAACGTGCCCTGCCCCACTCCGTTGTTGGTGGCGTATTCTCCAACATAGACCGTGTACTTTCCACGCGCCACCTTCGAGGAGTCGAACAGGTCGATATTGTTGAAAAAGTAGTCGGGCTCCACATACCAGTGCGGGTCAACCATGTCAGTGGCACGCACCTTGTCACCATTCTTATATTGGGCTTCCGTGCCATTGCCCACAATATTGTAGATGTCTTGTGTCAGAGTGTTGATAAACGTGATTTGCGGGTATTCAGCCTTAAGTTTCCGGTATATGTAATTGAAATTCTTGATATAGCGGGCTGTGCCGTTCTCATTACCTATCTCCACATATTTCAGAGGGAAAGGCTCATAATGGCCACGAGCAGCGCGTTTGGCAGCCCATTCGTTGGTGAGTGGGTCGCCTATGGCATATTCGATGGCGTCGCGTATGTCCTGATAGAACAGTTCCACACTGTCCTCATTCACAGTGAAGTCACCATTGCGCAAGCTGCACGCCATTCCGGCATTGTCCACAAACATGCCAGCCATGCCCATGTCCTCGCAAAACTGAAGAAACTCATGGTAGCCTAAGCCCCATGTTGAACGATAACCCCACAACACATACTCACCTGGCCGCTTCATCGGGTCAGCGTCAATAGTCTCCTTCCATTTCACGCGATTTTCGAGTGTGATGCCTTCAACAATGCATCCTCCAGGCCAGCGCATGAAGGCAGGGTGCATGTTCTCCAACATCTCGGCAAGGTCGCGGCGAATGCCATTCTCACGACCTTTGTAAGTGTCCGTAGGGAAAAGGCTCACATAGTCAACGTCGATTGTTCCATCACCTGAGAACTCAAGACGGAACACTCCGTTGTCGTTTTGAGTTTGCGATGCCGTAATAGTTGCTGTATACTCAGTCCACTTGCCATCGCTTGTCACAGTGAAGTCCTCACCGCCAAGGTCCTTTTTCGTGGATGTATTATATATGTATGCACGCACATTGCCCACGTAATCATTTGTCCGCAAATAGAAGCGCACCCTGTAGGTGGCGTCCTTCACAGTAGGCACACCCCAGTAGCCGGCATTCTGAACAACAGCTTTGCTGTTTGCCGCCGAGCCTGTGATGACAAGACGAAGGGCATGAGGAGTGGCACTGTCAAGCGGCTCATCCATCTCCTTCACATCATGGCTCACAGCGCACCTCGTGCTGTTCACGGCCCATGCTTGCATCTTCTTGCTCTCCAAGTCCCAGTTGTCCACCTCCTGCGTCATGTCCATTCCATAGTAGTTCTGACTGTAGGAGAAATACACCTTTCCGTCCTTGTATGTAGAGCCACGCGGGATGACATGCTCCTCAAACCCACGGTTCTGAACCAGCTCGGCATAAAGACCGCCATCGCCAGCATGGTTGATTTCCTCAAAGAAAATGCCATACATGCTCGACGGGATGTCATTGCCCTTATTGCCAGTGTCGATGTAAATTTTGTCAGCAGAGCCATTCTGCCCCATTGCCACGAGTGCCAGCATCATGCCGGCCGCGAGTGTCAAGTAAGTTCTTTTCATATATGTCCATTTGCTGTTATTGTATTTCGACTAAAATAATTCACATGGCAAAGTTACAATAATGCAGCCAATCCGACTGTTGATTATGAAACAAAGACTATCGGATTTGTAACAGCCCCGCCAACACCCTCCAAAAAGTCGCAGGTCGCACAATCTTCGGCTCTTCCACTTCAGACTGCGAACACTCATCAGTAACGGCTGTAATTACGGAAAGAGTTTGTGTTTCTGTTTTCCACATGCAGGAAGAGTCATATTTACGTGGAGCGTAACCGAACGTTTTTACGAGAAGAAGCGCAAAATGCGCGTTGACTGAAATAGTCTGACGTACTTGCCAATTGACTCCGCCGTGACATGAAGGCATCGAAGAACAACAATTATAATCATCTGTTCGTCTAAAAAGGCGTGAAGAATCATATTTTTTTACATTTACAACGCTCAATTATAGAATATTTTGTAATTTTGCAGAAAATGTGCGGGAATGTGCGCATACGAAATTTAGGTTGTCCATGGCAGGCATTAGAATTGAAAACATTTAGCATCATAATAGCTACAAGTTTCTTCTGTCTTAATATCATAGACGCACAAGCAGAAGAAAAACCATTCGTCTCAGCGACACTGATGATTGCTGTTCCAGACGAATCGCACATTCAGTCTGCTTACGGACATGCGTTCCTTCGCATGGAATGTCCGAGCGAGAGGTTGGATTATTGCTTCAGCTTGGAGACAAGCGGATGGGAAAAACCACTTAACATCCTTACCGGCAACTATGCGGTCAGGATAAGGGCAGTGGAGACATCCGCATATCTCGCGCAATTCAATAACAGCGGTTGCGAGCGCGAAGTCCTCTCCCATCCATTGAACCTGACGACACAAGAAATACAACATCTATGGAAAGACCTTGACGACACCATGATGCTCGGCATACTGCCATATCACGATTTCGTGGAAAACGGATGCAGTCAGGAACTGATGAATATCATCATACGCAACATAAACGGGAAGCTGGTATTCGACACAAAATCTGTCAACGCATATGGCACCAACGTACTTGCCATGGCGTTGTGCAATCCACACGCCTGCCCATACCTCAACATGCTGTTTCCCCTCATAGGCAATCACAAGGCAGACTTTGGAAGGCTGGAACCACAATACAGGCTCTTCATTCCATCCTGCATAGCACAGATACTTGAGCATGCGACAATTGTGGACAAGCACGGAGTATCACGCAGTTTCTTCAAAGAAGGCACGCGTTGCGAGCCGGTCCGTGTCGGCAGTCATTATCCATGGACTTATTGGCTTATCCTCACAGTCATGGCAATATTAATGACAGCATACATCACGATGCAATGTAAGAACAAAATATCACGCAAGGTGGCAGCACCGGCGAACATTGTGCTCGGTACAGCCTACACCCTGTTGTTTTTGTTTCTCCTGTTCCTCTCCGTCACAAGCAAGGTGAGCGTCTTAAAAGGATGGAACTGGAACTACCTTTGGTTGAATCCACTTTGGATTATAGTAACACACTATATAACTAAACATTTTATTAACAAACTAAAAACAAAATCTGTATGAAGAAGAGATTACTTCATGTAAAAGTTGCACTTGTGGCCATGGTCGCCCTTTTAGGCGGTCAGAACGCACAAGCGTACAACCAGACCTCATTCTATGGAGGTGTGAACGTATCTGTCCAGCCTACAGGTGCAGGTAAGGTTTATGCGTCAACCAACAGCGACGCAGCCGCAGAATCCGATTACCAGGAAACTGCCAGTATCACTGGTACGTACTATGGATATGGTAGTTCTGCAAGTGAACAGCCTACATCTGCATCAGGGTATGCATATCTGTCTGCCCTGCCATCTGAAGGCTACACATTGGTTGATTGGTATGCAGAAGGCTCGGAAACAGCTGCCGGACATGAGAATCCACAGTATGTTTCATTCGACGCGACAAGCACAGACCAGTCAAGTCCTACAACGGTGAATTATTATGCATTATTTGGCAAGGACTACACATCGG
Source organism: uncultured Bacteroidaceae bacterium (assembly GCA_964537205.1). Taxonomy (GTDB): domain Bacteria; phylum Bacteroidota; class Bacteroidia; order Bacteroidales; family Bacteroidaceae; genus Colivivens. The sequence continues at coordinate 1,567 of CAZHZH010000102.1, read as the reverse complement.
CCATTGCAAACGCCGACCTGTCATCAACTGATGCCACAGGAAACTGGACATTAGTCAACACAAAGGGCATTGACGCCACAGGAATCGTAAAGGTAGGCTCAGGCCAGTCGGACGTTGAGATGAGCCAGACCATCAGCCTGCCAGCCGGCAAGTACCGCCTTACAGTACAGGCAGCATACCGCTACGGTTCATCAGAAGCCGAAGAGTACCAGTCGATGCAGGACGAGTCGGTCAACACCAAACTGGCTTACCTCACAGCGACAACTGCGGCAGGCACCGACTCAGTAGCAATACAAAACCGCTACGACGGAGCACTTTACGAAGACTCTATCGAGGGAGCTGTACGTGTAAACACTTACTACTTCGTACCTAACTCATCGGCAGCCGTAAAGGCATGGTTCGAGAAGGGACAGTACAAGAACGAGTTGGAATTCGAAGTTGAGAAAGCAGGCGACGTGAAGATTGCCGTCATCAAACCAGAAGCAGCCACCGACTACACTGTTATCGGCGCATGGTCGCTCGTACAAATAGAGGAATACGCAGCAGAGGAAGAAGGCAATGTTGTAGAAGTAAACTACAACCGCGTCATCAACCAAGGTTACTCTTCAAGCTCAGTAGAATACAATGTCGACACCATCAAGTCAATACTTGGTGTTGAAGACCTTGACGGCTCAGACGTGACAAAAGCCATTGTTGACGTTACAACAGGTACATATCACGTATACCCTGCCGACTACGGCTCAGACGGTTGGTTGAACTCCGACGGAGACGCCACTACTTGGGGCAACGGCTCATACGTATGTTTGAAGGTGCCGACAGGCGGTAGCATGGCTCTTTGCACAATGTCGACCAACGAACCTGCAGAAGGCACTACATTCACTGCTAAATGGGCATTGTATACAGCGACTGATACCGTAATACTCAAAGTGAACATCAACTTCGTGGACGCTCTGCCAATCGAACTGACATTGTCAGAGAACGTTTACAATCTTGATGTATCATACCTTACATCCGAAGGCAGCTATACAGAAAAGACAGTGAGCCTTTCAGACGATGACGTTACGGCGATCTGCACCGAGCTTGGAATCAGCTCGCTCTCAGACGCGACTGTATACGGCTACAATCCGTCAACAGAAAAAATAATCGGATCTTACGCGGCATACGACGGATGGCGTGACGCAAACGGCGACTTCGCAACCTGGACAGGTACAGCCACCGTTCCAGTATGCGTTAAGTATACTGACGGACAGAATTACCTGTGCTACAACATCCAAGGCTCAGCAGCTGGCGCATACGCAGCATACTGGATCATATCCAATGGAACTAACGGCGTACTCGTAAAGACCAACGTAGCATACAACCTGTTTGCAGAAGGCAAGTACTACTTATACAACACAGAGGCAGGCAAGTTCTGGGGCGCAGGCAACAGCTGGGGCACACAGGCTTCTCTTGTTGACCATGCAGAATACTTGACCCTCCACACAGTAGGCGGCAAGTACAACATCGAGTCACAAGTATCAAATGGTGGAACCGCTTACTATTTCAACGGCAGCTATATGGACAATGG
>CAZHZH010000101.1:3947-8579 GCA_964537205.1 uncultured Bacteroidaceae bacterium | reverse complement strand
CACATCGGTTCTCCCGACACATTTGTTGTGCCCAGTCGTAGCATTGCAGCACCTTGTCGGGCGGAATTGTCGTTGCAGCAAGAAATGCCGTCTTGTGCAGTTGAAGCAAGTCTTTATTGCCAAGATATTCTATTTGCATAGCTTATTCGTTTTCATTCAATTCATCTCCCATACGGTACTTTATATCATAGTTGATGATGAAATCAAGTTCCTCTTCCGTGAAACCATAATGCTTGGCGAGTACCTTGTCTATCTCATCGATGATGGGCTTGGACTTCTTTGGATAATACTCATCATAAACTACTCCGCCTGTCGCTCTATAATAGGATTCTTTTCTATAACTATTTGTTATATAATCACTCATTAACATGTCAGACAAATTACATAATTTTGTTTTGATGTCTTGATCCATATCTTCTAAACTAATGGGGAAGTTATCAATTTCTCTTGCATTCAAATGTCTACAATCAGAAAGAATAATAAACCATAAATAGAATGTTGAGCTATTCAATATACAACATGCAATCTTAGAATCTTGGCTCGTTTTAAATGTATATGGTTTTACTGAAACTGACAATCTGCATCCATCAGTTTCATTCCAAAAGTAAGGAGCAAATGTAGTTGCTCTTGTAAAATATTGAGGTGCATTATGTACAAACACTGGATTTTCATTTGTTGAACTATAATATAAACTTATAGGTTTAAGATTAATAATTCTGTTAATGGTTTTTCTTACTATATCATTCCCTATTTTTGGAATAGAACAAATATTCGGTATATTCACTGACTGTATCATCATAAGCAAATTAAAAATATGGTTTCTACATTTAGAATACCATCGATTGTATTTTGATGTATAAACTTTTGACCCCCTACCAGTTGTTAGAAAGACAGTAACTCTAATATGTTCTAAGTCGTCAAACAATTTACCTGGTCTATCATCAAAGGTTAACATCCAACTATTTCTGTTTTGGAGTAATTCTTGAGCTTTCTTCATTCTATCTGTGCAGGCAATAGGTAATTGTACAATCATCCCAATGAAAGAATCCTCCCTACTTATGTTTTTACTTTGTTCAAATACACAGGCATACAAGTTTCCACAATTAATAGTATTATAACCTATTAACTTATATTTCTTGATTATCTTGGTAATCTCCACATACGGCGGATTTCCAATTATAACATCAAAGCCACCGTTGCCATAGATGATTTCGTAGAACTCCGCAAACCAGTGGAACGGTTGATGAGTTCGTTTCCATACATCATAATTCATTCCTGCATTTGTGGTCGCATGAAGATTTTGGTTAAGCAATTCATTAAGTTTTGCCAACCGCTCTTTCAGTTGCATCTTGGCATTCTTGAAGGTTTCGAGGTCTGAATCCTGTTCCAACTGTATCTTGCGGAACGTATCATAGGCATTGGAAACAACATCTATCTCGTCGTATACTTTTGTTTCAAACTCTTGTCGTGCGAACATATCCATGTATTTCACTCCCTCTTCCATTTCCTTCTCGGTCGCATAACCCACGAGTGTGTTGCCACAACGGATGTTGAAGTCGATGTCGGGAAGCGGGTCAAGTCCAAGATTCTGGTCACGTGGATTCACGTCAACAACAGCCACCATCTTAAGGAACAAGCGCAACTTGGCTATCTCCGTCGCCTCAACCATGATGTCCACCCCATAGAGGTTGCGCAGGATGATGCTCTTGTAGATGAAATAGCGGACGTTAGAACGATACTTCCCATTCAGTTCACGTAGTTCCTCCTCAAACAAGTGTGGATTCTGCGCATTCCATTCCTGCATACGAGTGATACAGATTTCGTATAGAGGTTCAAGAATATTGAGTGCCGCAAAGAGGAATGCGCCCGAACCACAGGTTGGGTCAAGTATGCTGACTTTCTGCAATGCCTTGTAGAAGTGTTTTACGAACAGATGGTCGTCGGTCTGTTGCAGGAAATCATAAACAAACTGGCGTATGTTCAGATTGTAAGTGATGAAGTCGTTTATATGCGTTATTTCTCCACTCTCTATCTTATGTCGGATGGTCTGATAACGTTGCAAGCGTTCTACGGTCTCACGCCAAATTTCAGTTGGCAATGCCCATGGATCGGGCGTGCGTTCGTTCCACCGGCTCCGTCGTTCAAGCAGATTGGGCTTTGACGTGTCAATACCTACAGCTATGTACTCAGGGATAGGAGTGTCATGACCATGCCGCACGGCTTCATAAATATACGTGTCGTCGCTTGCGCGCAAGAACCTCCACACAGTACCTTCAGGCTTGAACGCATTCGGAGTTGTCTTTGCCGTCGCATCCATGAGGAACGGCACTATAGTGTTACGTCCTATGTATTCGGTGATGTCCTCCTTGGTGTAGTAAGCTCCCATTTGAGCACGGTCGTTAATATACTGTTCGAAGATGTATCCAAGCACATCTGGGTTGATGCCACGTCCGTTGGCTGTCAGACGGTCATCGAGATGCCAGTGCCAGTTGTCGAAGAATGCGAACAGGTTCTCGAACGCCTCATCCGCTATGTCAATATCAGGATATCGCTTTTCCAGTTCATGTTCATCAAACATGCCGCCATTAAGATAAGGTATGCGTCCGTATTTCCGCTGAAAGTCGGGCAGATGGCGTGGCGAGTTGAGTCCGTCGTGGAATAGCGAGCAAAGGAAGCCTTTGTAGAAGGTGTAATACTGCCCTTCTCCTTGTTCTTCTCTAACCCATTGAAGCTTGTCACTTAGATAATTCACGTTAAGATCGAGGAATCCTTTCTTTTGAATGAAGTAGCAGAACATCATGCGGTTGAGCATGACAGAGGTATACCACTGCTTGTTTTTATTCTTTTGCGGCTCAATCTCATCGTCCATGCCAGTGATGAATTTGACGAAGCGAGCGTGTTCCTTTCGGAAACCGGCGTAGAAATCCCTTGTGATTTTCTCTGAGTTAATGAGAAATGCTCCTTGAACACGTTCTTTCACATCCGTGATGGTGGTGTGTTCGTCAATATCGAAAGAAAGCGAGTCTATCTTCTCATAGAGAAAGCTGGCCGAAGCCGCCGTCTCATACTCAACAAGCACCAAGTCGCGTTTCTCAACCTTATTAACCGGAGCCACCCACAGATGGTGCTGGCTGTCAGGCAGATAATAAATACAGATGTAGTCATTGGCTTGTTTGCGCAGTCGGGTATCAATCTTTTTTGCCATGCTGCCTGTTGGAATGTTCTCCACTTGACAGGTCAGAACTTGAAATCCGTTGCGTTGGGCAATCAGTTCAAATTTGTAAGTTGTCTCCTCAACCGTTATGTCGAATTTGGTTTGTCCTTGCGGATTGTTCCACATCATCTCACGGATGAACAACGTGCGGAAACCGCCGTCTGCGATGTATTGGTTGAACGTATTGCGGTTGATATTCATAAGGCGTTATTGATAAGTTAGTTGATTCAGTATTTAAGTCCCATCGAACAGATGATGCTCGGGTCTTTATGTCTGTTATGTTCCTCGTCTATACGACACAATGTTCCGTTCTTGTGCATCTCTAATACCGCATCCACTATCTCTTCCTTGGTACGGGCGCGTAGCATCCGACCGAGAATGAACTTGGTGCTTTCGAGGAGTTGATAGTTGTAGATGTCGTCGATGGCGAGTTTCAACTGTTGTTGTTTCTCTTCGGAGAAGAACAAGGTAGGCGGTTGTTTGTAGAAATGTTCCAGCAACTCAATTATTCTGTAACGTGTAGAAAGGCGGTTGCCAAGCATACCACTGACAGTGGTAGATTCTTGTTGAACATTATCGTATGCGGCATTAACAAGGTCGAAGTGATTCTCAATCGGTGGTTCAGCTGGAGTGTCAGCACTGCATGCCAACGCTTGCAGGATTTTCTTTTGTGACTGGCTGACTATTTCACCTTTGGAATTGTACCATGTCAGCACGTCATAGTCGTTATTTGTTTTAATGTATGTAATCACCCCATCGTTAATCGGTGAAGACGCACGCTTGGTGGAGTAGATTTCATCGCTCAGTTCGGGTATAATCTGTTTAAGTTTCGGATTGGCATCGGTAGCGTTCTTCCATATCTGATATGCCTGTGAGGCAAGATCCACATCGTTGTCATCCTCGTCATCGTCAAGACTGCCGCTCTTCTCGTTATACATGTCACGCAGGTTGGTCTCATTGCCTTCAAAAAACCTCTCATCACTACCGACAAGGTTGGCATTCTCGTTGATACGGTCGTTCAGACGTTTACGCAGTCTGATGATATTCTCCACACCATCGGCAGGGAAGAAAGAATAGCAGAATATCTTCTCAGCCAACTGACCGATACGATCAACACGTCCGGCACGTTGAATGAGACGTATGATAGCCCACGGCAGGTCGAAATTGATGATGACATGCGAGTCTTGCAGGTTCTGGCCTTCTGACAATACATCAGTTGCAATAAGTACTTGTGTCTCATTTTCTTTTGGAATGTTCACCTCGTTGCTGACAGGCGAGAAGTGTTCCACTATAGTAGTCGGGTTGGCACTGTTTCCTGTGGCACAGTCGATGTGAGTGAAACCGCGCCTGACAAGTTGACGATAGATGTATCGGGCTGTATCACTGTATTGCGTGAATATCAGAACCTTGTCATCCTT
>CAZHZH010000101.1:0-3847 GCA_964537205.1 uncultured Bacteroidaceae bacterium | reverse complement strand
ACATCTTGGTCGTCAAGGTATTCCTCTGGCAATCCATTCTCATCACCAATAGGCAACGGCAGTCTTTTCTCAATAGCATAGATGAACACGGCATTGCGGAGGATGTGACGATAGAGAGTGATGAGAAACGAGAATCCACTGCTGTCAATACGCTTGAAGAATGTGCTCTTGCAGAATCCCATCATGCGCTTTCCCGCACGTGACAGGTTCTCAAGCAATCGCTTGTCACTGGTCGGAGCATCTGCCGTTTTGTGAGTGTCCTCATATTGTGACAGTCCGTAACGAGGCAACCGCAAATCCCCCATCATGGTAATCATCTCATCGCTGTAAAGACGACGGTACTGGTCATTAGGCACTGTATCGAACTTGATTGCCTTTGGTATGCGGTCGGGGAAATAGGAACGATGTCCGTCCTTGAACTTCAAATACTTTCGACCGTTCTTTTCATCAGTCTTTGCATAGTTCTCCTTGATGAATGTACGAGTACGGCGGACGAGGAAAAGTTTCATGAGCTCTTGCCAATCCTCAAGCTTGTCGCTTTTTTCAAACGCCTTGATGCTGCGAATGAAAATCTCATTGTGCTTTTGCAAAAATGCACGCTCTCCACCCAAAGACCGGATATATTCCTCGGGGCGTATGCCAAGGTCATCGCCATCATCAATGAACAACTTAAGTTGGTTTGCGAGATCAGAGAAGTCCTTATTATAAGGTGTGGCCGTCAACAACAGAACCTTGCTGTCTTGGTGTTGAATAAGAGACTTTATATTCTGATACCGCATCCCGTTCTCATTGCGCAGGTTATGGCTTTCATCCACGATGATGAGACGATAGTAGCGTGCGTTGTCCACATCGATTGGTTTTGCCATTGACATAATATCGGCTTTTAGGTCGTAACGCTTACGATATTTGTCCCACATATCCTGCAGGTTGGCAGGACAGATGATGAGTGTGCTGCTTGCAAAGGTCATCTCATAGATTTTTGCGATGGCACATGCGGTAATGGTTTTGCCGAGACCCACCACATCGCCTATCATGGCACCTCCTCGTTTCTCATTGTTCAGATGACGTGCGGCAATCTTGACCGCTGTTTGCTGGAAGTCGAACAAGTCGTGCTGAAATTCTGGAGGCAGACTGAACTCCTTTATACCCGAACGCGCGTCGGCACTAAGATTGTACACGATTTTAAGATATATATAATAAGGAGGAACGACTTTCTCGCCTGCCCAGCTACTGTCAATAGCCTCAATAAGTTCTTTTGTGATGTCGATACAGAAGCGGTCGTTCCAACGTGCGTCAAACCATTCAGACAACTTCTTTGCGCTGTCGCTGTCGCCAAACTCTGCGTTCAACTCACCTTGGCGCGTAAGACCGGCGTATGTAAGGTTACTGCTTCCCAAGATTGCGGGAATCGGATTGAATGTATCATTAGGACGATGTGCAAGGTACAATTTGGCGTGAAGCGGCTCGGCGACATAGAGCTTCACGCACACCTTGCCTGCTTTAAGTTGTGCGGACAGACGGCGCAGAGTCCACTCATCTTGCTTTGTTGGCATTCCAAGAAGGAGTTGCTTTTTGAAGTCTCTGGCAATTTCCAACTTACACTGTTGTGCGTATGCGGCATCGGGTATCTGTTCTTTGGAGTAAAGACGACGTACCAACTCATGGTCAGGCTGATGCATGCCTATCAGTAACCTGCAGCAACGTAGTTCCTGCCTATTGCCTTCGTAAACATAATCTCCCGGAAGAGTGTCAATCTGATTGACCACCAAGTTCCAACCACGCAGGTTGAAATAGCCGACACAGAAGTCCACACGTTTGACACCCATATTGGTTATGATGTCCTGCAGTCCCTTTGTGAACTTGGTCTCGATATTGTCGTAAATTCTCGCCACTATTCTTTACAAACAAGTGTCAGCCGACTCCTCTCCGACGGTTTGTTAGCAAGGGTGTATTATGGCATAAACAAAAAAAACGTGGAGTCAAGCTGTTTACTCGTTCCACGAATTGAGGCTCTCGCATTGCCCTGTCAGTCGAAACGAGCAATGCAAAAACCCCACGATGATGTAAATATATAGTACCTCACTTGTCATGGATACATATATCCACGACTTTGAGGGCTGTACAAAATACATCCCATGAGGCGTTCCCATTGCTTTGTTTTTGACTGACATGTGAATTTGCGAGATTCCAATTCGTCAAAACCAAAGCGTACAGTTACGCCTTTATGTATATGTCAGAAACCGCACGGGCGATTTCGTTGGCAAATATAAGAAGAATCTTTGAATTACAAAAGTTGATTGAAGGTATTTTTTTCTCTTGTCATGGAAAAAGTCGAATAAATACTCGTACACCAACAGTCAGTCTTGCTGGTATTACAGGCGGATTGATTGCGAAGTGACATAGCATACCGACATGTAGGCATGGAACATACTTCTTCTGCAGGATGTAAGACCGTACAATTGTTGTTTGCACTCATTGCACTTGTAAATCAGCATGTTATATGAACAGGCAAACGAATGGTCTTTGAACGGGCGTTCACTCACCCTGTGCTTGGGCAAACACAGGGTGTGTGGATGGGCAAACGCAGGTCATTCGAATGGGCATCCACAGATTTTACGCCCTTTGCCGTTCAATTTTGAACGGATACTGAACGAATACTGAACAGATGCTGAACGCAACTGAACGGATTCGGAAACTATTCACACAGCAATACAACAGGGAATCCTTGTAATGCGACATTCTACAACTTTCATGGCACGACATTGCCACTGATTGCAAACAAAGAAAACATTATGCCAATAAAATTTGTATCTTTGCAAGACAAACGGCATATTGGTGATAATATACTCACCTTATCATAATACACAAAGCAAATGAAAGAATTCCTGTTAGTATTTCTCGGCTCCGGAATAGGAGGAGGGTTACGTTTCTTGATATCGAAAGGCATGACAGCGATAATATCATCCCCATTCCCTGTCGGGACCTTTACCGTAAATATTGTAGGCTGCCTCTTGATAGGAACCCTATCTGCTATACCGGCCACACACAACTGGCTGTCACCATCGGCGCGTCTGTTACTCACAACAGGGTTCTGCGGCGGATTCACCACATTCTCAACATTCATGAAAGAAAGCGGCGGACTGCTTGCGTCGCACATGCCACTAACATCCATAGCATACATGCTCGTAAGCCTAACTTTAGGAATGCTGGCGGTATGGATAGGGTATAAGCTTGCTACGATGATAGGGTAAGATTACCAAACATGTTCAAACATCTTCTGACAAATAAGACACACAAGTATATATATGCATTACACCGCTCATTATGAATCGCCCATTGGAGGCCTGACACTGGCATCAGACGGTCAGTCACTGATAGGATTATGGTTTGACGGGCAAAAGTATTTCGCCGATACCCTGGCGAAGGAGTACGAAAACACCTCGTTGCCAATTTTTGACGATACACGTCGCTGGCTCGACATATATTTTTCTGGACACGAACCCGGTTTTACACCACCATTGAGAGTGACGGCATCCCCATTTCGTCAAAGGGTATGGCAATCGCTGATTAAGATACCATACGGCAAAACGACGACATACAATGCCATTGCCAAGGATATCGCCGCAGAGAGAGGATTGGAGGGCATGTCGGCACAAGCCGTCGGAGGCGCAGTGGGGCACAATTCCATATCACTGATCATCCCTTGCCACAGGGTAGTTGGGAGCAATGGTAGTCTGACAGGATACGCTGGCGGAATAGACAAGAAGATTGCGCTGTTGCAACTTGAGGGGACGGATATGACAAGCTTGCTTGTTCCTAAAAATCAACGGACATAGATTAAAAAGAG
>CAZHZH010000100.1:0-8679 GCA_964537205.1 uncultured Bacteroidaceae bacterium | reverse complement strand
GTCTATTGCGGCTTTGCCGTCATCGAATAGCAGGTGTGGTTCTGTAATATCGGTAAAGTCCTTGTTTGCGAAGCTGTAGTATATTTTGTCGTATTTGTTCGTTGTTGACAGTAGCGAATAGAATACGACATACTTGCCGCTGTTCTTGTCATATACGGTTTCCGGGGCCCACACCCTTTGTACGTTTCTCCATTCTTTTGTGAACTTGGTAGGGAAGTTGATTGCGGTGTGCTCCCAATTGATGAGGTCGGTGCTTTTCATCAGGACCATACCGCGATTTGACGACCAGCCGAGGTTCGACTTCATGTCGGTTGCGACCATGTAGAACGTCTTTCCGTCCTCACAGCGCAGGATGTGCGGGTCGCGAACACAACCTGTTAGTGCTATAGTGTCGGACGCGATGACGGGTTTGCCGTTGTTCAGAGGCGTCCAGTTGTAGCCGTCGTCGCTCAGTGCGTAGCATATTTGCTCTTTTTCAGGAGCGTTGCCTGTGAAATACGTAAAGAGGTATGCGACTTTCTTGTCTTGTGCGTTGGCGCATAGGAAAATTGCAAGGCAAATTTGTGTGAGGATTAGTTTTTTCTTCATATCGTAGCTCTTTTTTTTATGAATGTGGTTATTGCTTTTTTGTCTTTACAATGTCGAACAGGTAGGTGAGTTTCCCGATTATTGTCTGGTGTGCCGAACGGCTGAACGGGGCTTTGCTGCTGTTGTCGAATGTGTCGCCGAGTCCGAAGTAGTATCTGCCGTTCAGCAGGAAGTGTCCGATTGACGTTGTAAGTTCTATTCCGATGCCTGCGGTGATGCCGTAATCGAATTTGTGGTCTACGCTGAGTGTGTATTGTTCGATCACGTTGTTGGGCCTGTTGGATATGTCCCATGTGCCTCCGCCGCGTTTTTCAGAGCTTCCGATGTTGTATCCTATTTGCGGTCCGGCCTCAAAAAGGAATTTGCATCCGCGTCTTTCATACCCCCAGCCCAGCTGCATAAGTATCGGCATTTGTATGTAAGTCAGGTCGCGGCTGTAGGTGTTGCCCGTCCCGTCTTCAATCTGTTCTTTCCACCCGAGGTTGGCGTAGTTGACTTCCACCAGCACTCCGCATATTGATGAGAAGTACTTTTCACAAATATACCTGGCGGAAAAGCCGAACGTGGCTGCCCCCTTGTACGACTGCTTTATCGACGGGTCGAAGTCCATCTTCGTCATGAGGAAGCCTCCGTTGAATCCAACTGAAAAGTCGTTTCTCTTTTCGCCTACTTGCGCCTTTGTGCTTGTCGCTTGGGAAAACAGCGACAGCAGCAGCAGCAGTAAGATGTTGTGAAATCCGGGTGATTGTCTCATGTCTACAATTGTCTTACACTGATTGTTCCGTCGGAGTTGTATCGCACGAACATCAGCGCGTTGTTGATGTAACCGCTCCATGAGTTCTTCTGAGTGAAATGCATGGGGTTCTGCAAGGAATTGCCGCTAAGGTTCTCGATGTTCTTTGTGAAGTCGTCGCCTTCGACATACATGTTCATCAAGAAGAAATTCGCAATGTCGTAGCCCAGCATTCCGTAGTGCGGATATGTGTTGTATTGGTCGCGTCCGAACGTGGTGCGGAACTTGCGGTTGAACGCATAGGTCTCGGTTGAGTTTGGATTGTTATAGAAACTGGTGAAGAACGTGCAGTTGTACTTGCTGAACAGCGCGCTTTCTTTCTCCGCGAACGCCTGCCAGTCGGGGAAGCCGAAAAGGGCGACGTCGTAGGCGGTGAGTTCCAATTCTTCCAGTTTCTTTACAAGCCGCTCGAACGCCGTCTTGGTGCTTGATGACGGTATGATGATGTTTTCCTTTCCTCCGGCAAGCATTTCTGTTATTCCCGGGATGTCCTTGAAGTCGATGTTGTAATAGCTTGTGTTTTCTCCGTTGAGGAATGTTTTCATCCTGACTACATAGTCAATCTTGTCTGTTTGGTCTTCGATGTTGACAAAGATATAGTTGGCATACGGGTGCATGGCGCAGAAAGAGTCGAAAGCCTTGTTGTATGTCGCGCTTTCCATCTTTTGGTTTACCTGGTATACGTTGGGCCTGTTGTTCACGAGTGATGTTTGTGACGACAGGGGCACTACCAGGTTTATATTGTTCTTCTCTGTGAAGTTTATGAGTTTCTGTATGTTGTTCTGCTCCTTCGCTCCGACTATTAAGTTCAGACGCTTCATTTGCGGCAGTCCGAGGATGCTGTCGATGTCCTCTTCGTCGTAAACATATACTTTGCCGCTTACTCCGTCTTTCTTCAGTTCGGACACGCCGAGCATGAAGCCCTCGTAGAAGTCGATCATGGTTATGTTTTCCTTCGTCTTTTTCTCGTTTCCAAGGCCGAACGGCATGATTACCGCCACGTTGACGGGCTGTGGTTCCTTTATGACGATTTCCTCCACCTCTTCCTTTGGCCGCATCGCCTCCTTTTCGGCTTTTGAATACGGAATGCAAATCTCAGTGCCTTTCTTCACCTTGTCTTTCTTGATGCCGGGGTTGACGGCGAGTATTTCATCCACGGTCAGTCCGAACGATTTGGCGATGCTGTAAAGGGTCTCTTTTTTCTTCACTGTGTACGTCTGCTTGCATGTCGGAATGTCGTCGTGCGTGTCGGACGGCTGCGTGCCGGTGTTGCCGGTCGTGGCGGTTTGTTGGTTTGTGGCGGTGTTGCGGTTGTTGTCTGGTATCCTGAGTTTCTGCCCTGCGAGTATTGTCTCGCTTTCTCCCAGTCCGTTCGCGGCTTTCAGGTCGGCTACCGTCACGTTATATGTCTTGCTGATGCTGTACAGCGTCTCGCCTGCCCTGACTTCGTGTTGCTTGACGTTTTGGGCGAACGCGGTACAGCTTAATGTAAACAGAATGAGTGTCAATGCTTGCTTCATCAACCTGCCTGTATGGATATGTTTTGTTGTCATGCCTTGCCTTGTTTTATATAGACAATATAAATATTGGTGTACAAAGGTAACACAATTCGATGGGAAAGGAAAATGTTTTTGGCTAAAAGTTTTGAAACGGCAAAAAAACGTAATCCGGCCACATTGATAATGATTTATTTTGTAACTTTGCACAAACATATATTGAGTTATAGCATGAGGAAATTTATATTGGCGTTGATCTGCGGCGTTGGTGCGGCGCTGAAGTTGCCGGCTCAGACGGCCAATCCCACCATTGTGTTTTATTCCACGGATGATGAGGCGGACGTTGAGATGAGTCCTGGCGACGAGCAGTCCGCGCCCGCTCCGTTGGAGATAAAGATGTACGCCAATCTTGAGGACGACTCTGGTTGGGACGCTGTGTGCGAGTGGAAGCTGTATAGCGCCACGGGGACGGAGGATAACGCCATATTGGATCGTTATGAGGAGAATACCAGCTACACGTTGGAGCAATCGGGCGGATATTATGTGAAGTTGTATGTGACGTTCACGAATTCGGACGACGAGGAGGTGGAATACGAGTCCGAACTTTTTCAAATCAGCATCACGACATCGCGTTTGTCTTGTCCCGACGGATTCTCTCCGAACGGAGACGGAATCAACGACGTGTTCAAGGTGACATACCAGTCCATTGTCAAGATGGACGGAGCCTTCTTCAACCGGTGGGGCAAAAAGGTGTATAGCTTCAATTTGAGCAATGTCGACGAGGGTTGGGACGGCATGTACAACGGAAAGTATGTAAAAGACGGCGTGTACTTCCTCAACCTCCAGGCTGTGGGCAGCGACGGTGTGAAATATAATATCAAGAAGGCGGTAAATGTGTTGAAAGGGCTGAGGGACTATGATGAATGACAATATAGAGGTGTATGGGGCGAGGGTTCATAATCTTAAAAACATTGACGCCAAAATTCCTCGCAACAGTCTGACCGTCATCACGGGGCTGAGCGGCAGCGGGAAGTCGAGCCTGGCTTTCGACACGATTTTCGCAGAAGGGCAACGCCGCTATATAGAGACGTTCTCCGCATACGTGCGCAATTTCCTCGGCGGACTTCAACGTCCCGATGTTGACAAGATAACGGGATTGAGCCCTGTGATCAGCATTGAGCAAAAGACGACCAATAAGAATCCCAGAAGCACGGTGGGCACTGTCACCGAGGTCTACGATTACCTGCGCCTTCTCTTCGCGCGGGCGGCGGACGCGTACAGCTATGTCACCGGTGAGAAGATGGTGAAGTACACCGAGGGGCAGATCATAGAACTGATACTGAAGAAATACGACGGCAGGCGTATAAATATTCTCGCTCCCGTCGTCCGTAGTCGGAAGGGGCATTACCGCGAGCTGTTTGACAGCCTGATGAAGAAAGGGTATTTGCGCGTCAGGATTGACGGTGTGATGACCGAGATGGTTCCCGACATGCGGGTGGACCGTTACAAGAACCACGACATCGAGGTGGTGGTCGATCGCCTGACGGTCGGCGGCAAGGATGAGGCACGTCTGAAAAACAGTGTGGCGAACGCCATGCGCCTGGGTGACGGACTCATGCTTGTGCACGATGCCGGCTCCGATGAAATAAAATATTACTCCAAGAACTTGATGTGTCCGACATCTGGCGTCAGCTATCACGATCCGGCTCCAAACAACTTCTCGTTCAACTCTCCACAGGGGGCGTGCCCGTGTTGCAAGGGCCTGGGCTTTATAAGCCGGATCGACACCAAAAAGATCATACCTGATGCCGGACTCTCCGTGTACGACGGCGCGTTGGCTCCCTTAGGCAGGTTTCGCAACACGATGATCTTCTGGCAGATCCAGGCCTTGCTCGAACGCCATTCGCAGGATATACACACACCCGTCAAGGATCTGCCCGACGAGGTGGTGCGCGACTTGATTTACGGCAGTAATGAAAGAATCCGCATACCGGGTTCGCTTATTCACCAGACGAACGACTTTTACACCGAATACGACGGGATAGGCCACTATATCGACCAGTTGCGCGAGAGCGAGAATTCAGCATCGGCACAGAAATGGGCCGACTCGTTCGACAGCGTCATGACTTGCCCCGAGTGCCATGGCGCGCGCTTGAATGTCGAGGCACTTCACTTCCGGTTCGCAGGCAAGAACATTTACGAGTTGTCGAGTATGGACTTGAACGACTTGCACGAATGGACGTGCAGTGTGGAATCCGCCCTGTCAGAGCGGCAGCGCGCCATATCGTCGGAGATACTAAAGGAGATACGCGCCCGTTTGCGGTTCCTGCTTGACGTCGGTCTCGACTATTTGTCGCTGAACCGTTCCACCATGTCGCTTTCAGGCGGTGAGAGCCAGCGAATAAGGCTGGCGACCCAGATAGGCGCGCGCTTGGTCAACGTGCTATACATACTCGACGAGCCAAGCATCGGCTTGCACCAGCGCGACAACCAAAAGCTGATCGCCTCGCTGAAGACCTTGCGCGACGAGGGGAATACGGTCATTGTGGTCGAACACGACAGGGACATGATGCTCAGCGCCGATTACATCATCGACATGGGCCCGCTTGCGGGCAGGAAGGGCGGGGAAGTTATGTTCCAGGGCAGCCCCGAGGACTTGTTGAAGACCGACACGCTTACCGCGCGTTACTTGAGGATGGACCAACACAAGTTGGCGGCGAGTCGTCCGTCAAAGCCGGCAAAGGAAGAGTACATCGTACTGAACGGCTGCAGGGGCAACAATCTCAAAAACGTGACCGCAAAGTTCCCCCTTCACAAACTCATCTGCGTAACCGGCGTAAGCGGAAGCGGCAAGTCAACGCTTGTCAACGACACCCTTCAACCGATAATCAGCCAACACCTGTATCGCTCGCTGAAAGAGCCGTTGGAATACGACTCTATCGAGGGGCTCGACTTGGTCAACAAGGTAGTGTGCGTCGACCAGTCGCCGATCGGACGTACTCCGCGAAGCAATCCCGCCACATATACAGGCGTGTTCGGCGACATACGCGACTTGTTCGTGAAACTGCCCGAGTCGGTGCTCCGCGGCTACAAGCCCGGCAGGTTCTCGTTCAACGTGCCGGGTGGCAGGTGCGAGGCGTGCGGCGGCAACGGCTATAAGACCATCGTCATGAACTTCCTTCCCGACGTGCTAACCCCCTGTGAGGTCTGCCACGGCAAGCGCTACAATCGCGAGACATGCGAGGTGAAGTTCAAGGGGAAGTCAATCGCCGACGTGCTCGACATGACCATCAACCAGGCTGTGGAGTTCTTCGAGTTCCAGCCCAACATACTCAACAAGATCAAGGTGATACAGGATGTCGGTTTGGGATATGTAAAACTGGGACAGCCCTCGACCACCTTGTCGGGCGGGGAGAGCCAGCGTGTGAAGCTCGCCACCGAGCTGTCGCGCCGCGACACCGGCAACACCTTATATATATTGGACGAACCGACCACCGGCTTGCATTATGAAGACATAAAGGCCCTGATGAACGTACTCGGACGACTTGTCGACAAGGGCAACACAGTTATCGTCATCGAACACAACGTCGATGTCATCCGGCAGGCGGACTATATCATCGATATGGGCCCCGATGGCGGCAACAAAGGCGGAGAAGTTGTGGTCCAGGGTACGATCGACGATATCATAAAGGCTGAGAAGGGGTACACTTGGAAATACCTGGTATGACACGCTTCCCCTCCCGTCATTCCGAGGCCTTGGCCGAGTGAATAATCGTGCAAGTCAGATGAGCAGAGCCAAGCCCCCGGCTTGAGCTATGCCATGACGCAGCCGATTATCTGCGAAGTGAATCCTCATATCGGATTCCATAGCACTGAGGCATGCATGATTGTAGCGCACTGAGGATTGGCTTCACCCGAAATTCACACACCTGGTACACCACGCCCTGTTCTTCCTACTGAAGCTGTTGTGACGGGAATCCTCCTATTGCGTTGTATGCCATGCGTTCTTACTTTTACCGCAAAGATAATTAGAATGAATGAGGTCTGCAAAACCATTAAGCCGACTATAAGCCAACCCAAGGAAAATAGATAGAAAACCTTAATAAATAGGAACAGTTACTCTTTCGAGGGTTGCCGAATCCGCTTTCTATGACAAATAGAACTGTGAAAGTATAAATGGGATGACAGATGTTAGCGCTGTTCGCTATGCAGCATTTTTCTGTATGCTGTATAACCTTCCTTGGACCATTGCAAATTAAAAGGAAATATGGCGCTTTTCAGGGATTTGGTAAAAGAAAGCGGAGTAATGCCGTTAACTGGAAGCTGGCTGACAATAGCGTCATACGTTTCATAGAAGGAACTGGTTGCCACAAGGCGGTTTAGACTGTCAACAAACTTTCTGCATTGCCCCATAATGGAATTTGGAATGGATCTGTCCAAAGGTATGAATCTTGACATTGACAGCTTCTTGGTGTTATCATATAACAAAGATGTCAGGCTTTTTAGGCAAATATCATCACAAAGTCGAATATCGAACTTCGCATAAGGGACAGACTCAATATAATTCTTCAAGAAAGCTCGGTCATCATCCTCAGTATAAGCCTCATCGTATGTTTTCTTAAGAACCTTTTCATCATTTTCCGAATATATCCTTGAACTGAAATCCTCTAATGCCTGAGAATATGCGCATTCATCAAAATACTCATTCATGCAAAGAAGTGTATACATATATGCCTGTCTTTGGAATCCGCTCATTGCGGAAAGCGCTTCATGGTTGAATGTCTGCCTGTACTGAAGATACAGTTCCATCCTCCTGCACGTCAGGTATCGCATACCCTTACGTCCTTCAGGCGTATTCAAGAATCTTGTCATTGGTTTCCGAATGGTTTGTATGTTGACAAAAACGTCGTTACTCCTACAGGGACGAATGTTGGAGCGAAGTTACCAGTAAGCAAATTCCAAAAGTCCTTTGTTTCACCTACCGTCGTTCTACGCACATAATCAAGATTGGGGTTGTATTGTACGGCTTTGTCTGCCCAATATAAAGCGTCAGCATAATCAGGATATTTTGTAAACGGCTTAAGGCCTAAAGCCTTTCCCGCTTCAAGGCCATGTACCTGAAGTTCTCCGTTTTGCCTGATATAGTCGGGAGCATCAGGAAAAAGCGCGTCATTCACTTTGTATTTTAAATAATCTGAAGCATTGCCCCTTTCCCTTGTTGCCTGAATATAATCATCATAGAATTCAGAGGTATTTGGAGCGTTATTGGCACGCGCCTTAAGAAATGCTTGTGCCTTGGAATTGTATTTAATTGTTGGATTCCCTATTCTTAGGCCATGTAAATACTCGTGATATGCAGTATTTGGCAGGCCGATTGTATTATTCACTTGTTCTAAATCAAAATTCACAGTATGGGATTGTGGATTATAGGCCGCAATACCGTCTATTGGATTTCTCCCGCCAAACGTCGCCAAAGGTCGGCTTTTGTCATAAGACATAAAAGCCTGTTCTCCAAATCTTCCCAGACCAAGTTTCTCAGATTCATCACTTGCCCTTCGTATCAAATCCTTGTATTGGGAAGATTCCTTATATGCATTTGCCGCCTTATATGCTTCATTCAGAGTATTCTTTAATCTTTTGTTTTTTTAATGCTTTATTGACGAGTTTGCCAACCTTGTCAAAGGATTTTGACATCAAATAATTGATGCCTTCCATGGGTACAGGTGCGGTCACAAGTATTTCTACGCCATCCATCACTTTGTTGCCAAAACTCCCATAATGATTGAGGTCGTCTTTCTTCGC
>CAZHZH010000099.1:0-8859 GCA_964537205.1 uncultured Bacteroidaceae bacterium | reverse complement strand
GCTCTGGAAATATAGTTGTTATCATCATAACGCTAATGACCGATTTGGGATTATTCTTATGTCCTGTCACGGATACTGACCCCCTACTCTGCCGGGCCAATAAAATGTGTCAAGCGGCGACCCTGCCTGGGTCGTGGGGTGAGATTATGCTCTATACCCCCAGTCAGTCCTGCGGACATGACTGAGGGTTACTTGGGGCGGTTAGCCCGCCGGGATAATTAATTAATAAGGTGTGGCAATGTGCGTGGATGTGGCACCACTACTTGGCAATGACATATCAAACGCTAATCCTCTTGGGTCAATACATCTAAATATTCATCAAGGAATTCTTCAGCAGTGATATGGCGAATGTCGAACTCGTTGAATCCCTTCCGGTCTCGCGTCAGTATGAGGTCCGCCTCTATTGTCTTGGATGAGAAATACTGCACCGTGTCTTCAAAATCAGCCCCATTGCGTGACAATGCGCTTTCAATGATTTTCGCATCAACTTCCGTTACTTGACATAATGCAAACAGGGACTTCATGCTCTTATAGAGTGTCTCTTTGTCATATTTCTTCCGCAACAGGAAAAAAGCGGTGATAAAACTCAGAGAACAAACGGCAAGCTTGATCTTACCTTTGACCGCCAAGTCGAACACAACGGAAGACGGCATATAATGCTCTCTCTCGTCGTCATAGAAATCAATGATGATGTTGGTGTCAAGAAAAATTGTCATTTGTATTTTTCTTCCATTAGTGCAGTCAATTCCGCATCATAATCTCCATAAACGCTCTTGCGCTTGGAAGGAGCCATCGCCTTCACTTCCGCCGACAATTGATAGTCATCCCACTTATGGGCTCTGAAGTCATTGGCTTTTTTCTGTCGAGACCATGCGAGTTTGTCAACAAGGAATTTGACCGCCAAAGGAATGTCCTCCAGCCGTACTTTTGACAATAAATCGAGCAGGTCTTTTCCTACTATCGGATTATCCTGCGATCCTGAATAGCTTGTTGCCGGCTCGGAAGCCATGTCTGATTTGTTCTCCATTGTTCTCTACAGTTTTATACCGCAAAGATATGTGTTTTCAGCGAGAATACAAAAGGATTTTGCGGATTTTTTATTTCACTACGCAGTTAACAACCTTCTGAATAATATCGTCTGTTAGCAGGTGATTGTGGAGCGGTTAGCCCGCCGGGCTAATTAATAAGGTATGGCACTAAAAACTTGTTTTAATCAACACATTTTTGTAATAAACTGGTGTGGTTTATTTAAATAATGTGTACCTTTGCACGGACGGGCATCTGCACACGATCGGATACCGGCATAAGTAGGTAATCATTTAAAATATACACATTATGAAGAGGTTTAGAACCGTATTAGCTTTAATTCTATTAGCACTAAGCGCAAGCGCACAAGAGAATGACACAATAGCGACTTTCCGCACATGGGCATTAACTCCGCCTATGGGCTGGAACTCATGGGACTGCTATTATTCAAGCGTGAATGAGGATTTGACAATGCAAAATGCCAAGTACATTGTGGACCATGGCTTGGACAAATACGGATGGAAGTATATCGTAGTGGACATCAGATGGTATTGCAACCACCCTTCACTCGGAGGCGGCAACTACAACCAAAACGGAACTCAAGACTATGTGCTGGATGAATACGGCCGTTACTTACCATCTCCAACACGGTTTCCTTCCGCAATGGTGAACGGCAGGAACGAGGGATTCAAGGCAATGGCGGACTCACTTCACAATATGGGACTCAAGTTCGGCATACACATTATGCGCGGCGTACCGAAGTCGGTAGTCGGCTCATCATACAAACTCTTAGGCGCGGAGGACGTGGCATGGAACCAAGTATATGTGAACACAACCCCTCCTTGCACATGGTTGAAGGACAACCTGTTGGTCAAAAACAACGAATACGGACAGCTCTACTATAACAGCATAATCAACCTATACGCCGAATGGGGCGTGGACTTCATAAAGGTAGACGACATAAGTCGTCCTTTCTATAACGACGAGATAAAGATGCTGCGCAAGGCCATAGACCAGTGCGGCAGACCGATTGTACTCAGTTTGTCACCCGGCAAGACCCAATACACTTACGCAGAAGAATGCTTGGCGAACGCAAACATGTGGCGCATGATGGACGACTTGTGGGACAATTGGAGTTCAGTTGACCTCGTGTTTAATGAAGCCGACGAATGGTCGAAATACTATCGCATCGGCAACTATGCCGACTGTGACATGCTGCCTCTCGGACAAATCTCAATGACCGTGGCAGACCCTGGTTACACAAGCGCGCAAAGCGGACGATGGACCCGTCTCACAGAGAACGAGCAGTACTCACTGATGACCCTCTGGGGCATCTGCCACTCACCTCTTTTCTTTGGTGGCGAAATGACAAAGAACGATGATTTTACGAACTCGCTCCTGACCAATGAAGAATACCTTTACATGCACAGCTATGGCGAGGACGCACATCAAGTAAGCAATGACGAAGACAAAGGACAGACCGTGTGGACAAGCATAGACCCCGCCACGGGAAACCGCTATCTCGCCCTATTCCAACGAGGCAACAATCGCTGGATTGTGGGGAACAAGGCCTTATATAAGTCAGAAACCGTAGCCTACACAACCGAAGGGCACAAAGTAGACGTAGACATCGATTGGAAAGAAGGCAGCAAGACCTTGGTGCTCGTAGTTGACGACGGAGGAGACAACTACAATTACGACCACGCCGACTGGATCAACCCCACTCTCGTATTGCGTGACGGAACAGAGGTGCCTTTGACAGGAGACTACCAGACACGCACCTATACCGACTCCTACTACAACCGGGTTTACGAAAACCGCAATGTGCAGACAGGCGGCAAGATGACGGTAATGGGAGTCACCTACGACCGTGGATTCTCTACTGACGCCAATGCCGCCATATTCTTCACAATTCCAGACAGCATGGACGTAGTGCGTTTTAAGGCGACAGGCGCGGCAGACGACAGCGGCATAAACCAGACTGGGTCGACAACCTCAATACGCTTCATGGTATTCGATGAGAACCCGCTCACAAGCGAGCAAGACAACACACAGGCACGCACAGGACTCATCGCACGAAACGGAGCGAAATCAGCAAACGTAGGGTTCGACGTAACCGGAGCAGAGCAACTAAAGATAGTCGTAAGCAATTACGGCGACGGGTTCAGCTACGACCGCGCCGACCTCATAAACCCAGTTCTGATTGATGAAGACGGGAACGAGGTACCTCTCACGTCACTCAACTACGCGTCGTACACCAGCCAATGGGGATCAGTGCACATAAACAAGAACGTAGAGGGAGGGACACTCCGTGTCGATGGAAAGTCATACACTACCGGATTGGGACTGAATGCCGAATGCACCCTAATCTACGACTTACCTGCCGACCACAAATACAAGACGTTCAAGGCACTCTGCGGATACGACTCCAGTTGTGACACCGACAACACATCGGCCTCAGGCACGACAATGGAATTCTTGTTCTACACTACAACGACACAAGAGATATCAGTAGACCTTACCCAATTCGGCTACTCCGCCGACGAAGAAGTACCTGTTTATGACATTTGGAAGAAAGAGAACGAAGGTACTGTCACTGGCGGAATCACAGTCCAAGTCCCTAATCACGGAGTGAAACTCTACCGTTTAGGTGACAACAAAAACAATGCGATCGAAAGCATATCGAAAGACGAGGCCATGAACATGATATTAAAGAACGGTTCGAACGGCGTATACGACATGAGCGGCAGACGGCTGCAGACCGACTTAGACAACCTCCAGCCTGGAATATACGTGTTCAAAGGAAAGAAATATTTAGTGAAGTAAAGCTTCTCGTAAGCCATCTTATGACAAGCAAATTAGGAAGAGTCTTGAATATATGAATTCTTTGATAAGACGATGGACGTCGTGCAGCCTGGTACTTCGAATAGTCGGAGGCCTGCTGGTCGGTTTGATATTAGGAATAGCAGTACCGCAACTGACAGGATTTGCGATTCTTGGAACGTTGTTTGTCGGCACGTTGAAAGCAATCGCCCCTATTCTTGTAGGAATACTTGTCATGTCGTCCATCTCCAACGCTCAAGGGAATACCGGGCCACGCTTCAAGGCGGTTATATTGCTATACATCATATCAACTTTAACAGCCGCCGTCGTAGCGGTCGTGGGAAGTTTCTTGGTTCCAGTGACCATTACGCTTCAAGAATCAGCCGCGGAGGAAGTCCCCACTGGTATCACCGACGTATTCATCAACCTGTTGTCGAGCATAGTATCCAATCCGATAGAGTCAGTCAGCCAAGGACGCTACTTAGGCATACTGTTCTGGTCGATAACCATTGGGCTGACATTGAAGAATACGGCGTCGGAACAGACGAAGCGATGCCTATACGACTTTGCACAGGCGATATCAAAACTGGTAAGCTGGATCATACAATTCGCCCCATTCGGAATCGTCGGACTTGTATTCTCCGCCGTCTCCGAGAACGGCATAGGCATATTCACCGAGTATGGGAAACTCATCCTGCTACTTGTGGGCTGCATGATATTCACCGCATTCGTAGCCAATCCGCTTCTCGCATGGATTACCATCAAGCGCAACCCATATAAGATTCTTTGGCAATGTGTGAAGGAAAGCGGCTTGAACGCATTCTTCACCCGCTCTTCCGCCGCCAACATTCCAGTAAATATGAACTTATGCCATCGTATGGGTGTAAACAGCGATTTCTATTCCGTAAGTATTCCTCTCGGTGCGACAGTCAATATGAACGGCGCGGCAGTAACCATAACGGTATTTGTACTCGCACTTTGCCATACCATCGGAGTAGAAGTGAGTTTCGCAAGCGCCCTGCTCCTATGCTTTCTCGCCGCATTAGGAGCATGTGGGGCATCAGGCATTCCAGGAGGGTCATTGCTGTTGATTCCAATGGCATGCTCACTGTTCGGAATAAACAACGACATGGCGATGCAGGCGGTAGCCGTGGGATTTATCATCGGTGTAGTGCAAGATTCGTTTGAAACAGCCCTCAATTCAAGCGGCGACGCATTCTTCACCATAATAGCCGACATAAAAGGCAGAGAGAAGAAATGACCAAATTGGGTTAAACCCATAAAAATTAAATGCAAAATTATAACTCCAAGACTTTTTACTTTGTGTATGTTGGAAAAAAGGAGTAACTTTGCATATAGAATTAAAGCATAAAAAGAAAAAGGAGACATGGCACGCTCTCCAAAATCTAATATGACAAATAAAAACGGATTAAACAAATAGGATTATGAATCGAAGAATTTTCACTATTCGCTTCGCAGTTAATCGGCGGCGTCTCGGCATAGCCAAAGCGAGCTTGGCTCTGCGCTCGACTTGCACGATTATCCTTCCAGTCGTGTGTTTTACTCTCTTAATAGCCGGCTGCAAAAACAAGAAAGAGTCGGACTCGACTCAATATGTAAAAACAGAAATAGCGAAAGGTACAGGAAACGTAGGCAGCGTAAGCTACCCGGGAAAGACAAAATCGGCAGACGAGGTCAATGTGTCGTTTCGTGTAAGCGGACCAATACTTAAGGTATACGTCAAGGAAGGCGACCATGTAAGCAAGGGGCAACTCATCGCTACAATGGATCCACGCGACTACCAAGTTCAATTAAGCGCTACGGAAGCCGAGTACCAAAATGTCAAAGCGGACGCTGAACGCATAATTGCGATGTACAAGGAAGGGAACACGACCGCGAGCAATTACGACAAGGCGCGTTACGGGCTTGAGCAAGTAACACAAAAGCTAAGCAACCACAGGAATCAGTTGAACGATACAAAGTTGGTTTCCCCTATAGACGGATACGTACAGGAAATTCTTCATGAGGCAGGAGAAACAGTAAGCGCGGGACTGCCAATCATCTCAATGTTCGGCAGCAAGACCGTGGAAGTAGAAATCAACGTCTCCGCATTCGACTATGCTAATCGCAACCTGCTTAACAGTGTGTATTGCAAGTTCGACGTTTTGCCCGACGAAGTATTCCCGATGACGGTGAAAAGCATAAGCCCGGAAGCAAATGCGAGCCAGCTCTACACCGTACGTCTGAGGTTCAAGGACAGCTACGACCAGTCGAAAATCACACCCGGAATGAGCGTCATGGTATACGCCGACATAGATAAAGACAGCACAAATACCATAGTAAGCGTTCCGACGACAGCCGTACTAAGCGACAATGGAGGAAGCAAGGTATTTGTATATGATGCCAAAAGCGGCACTGTGAAAAGCCGGAATGTAACTGTAAGCCGCCTCAACACCAAAGGCTACGCAGAAATCAGCGAAGGGCTGCAAGAAGGCGAGACCGTCGTTTCTTCAGGCGTTCATTATATCACAGACGGACAAAAAGTGAAACCATTACCCAAACCGTCAAAATCTAATATAGGAGGGCTGTTATAATGGATTTGAGCAAATGGGCATTAAACAACACGAAACTCGTCAACTTCCTTATTGTAGTACTCATCGTAGGCGGATATTTTGGTTACCGCTCAATGAGCAAATATGAGGATCCCGTCATAACGGTACGAGAGGCTTTGGTTGTTACAACATATCCGGGAGCGTCAGCACACGAGGTAGAGCTTGAAGTCACGGACAAGATCGAAAAAGCGGTACGCGAGGTTGCGTCAGTCGACAATGTTCAAAGCCAGTCGATGAACGACTTGAGCATCATTACCATTGAACTTGTGTCAACAACCAAGGATGTTGAGCGTCAATGGGACTTGGTGCGTCGCAAAATCACAAACATCCAGGGCAGTTTGCCAGAGGGCGCAAGCACACCTATCGTGCAGGACGATTTCGGTGACGTTTATGGAATGTTCTACGCACTAACCGGCGAAGGGCTGAACGACAAGGAGCTCAATGACTACGCCGAATTGGTAAAGCGCGAGATTCTAAATATAGAAGGAGTATGCCGCGTGGACCTGTACGGCAAGCGCAGTCAATGCATAAACATCAAACTGCAACCAGACAAGATGGGGAATCTCGGTGTCATGCCAACCGAGGTGATACAAACCCTTAACGGACAAAACAAATCAGTTTATTCAGGCTATTACGACAACGGGACCAACCGCATACGGGTGACAGTGACAGACAGGTTCACCAACACAGAGGATATAGGCAACATGCTCATTCAAGGGCATGATGACGAACAGCTTCGCATCAAGGACATAGCAGAAGTGACGGAGGACTATGAAGACCCCACCCGCAACGAGCTTAAATACGACGGGGAGCATGCCATAGGGATTTCAATCGCCTGTTCCGACGACAAGGACGTCACACAAGTGGGCGCAGTAGTCGAACAGACGCTTAAAGACCTCCAACCACGTTTTCCAGCCGGAGTTGAATACCACAAAGTGTTCTTCCAGCCAGAACGCGTATCCGACGCGCTCAACAACTTCATGCTAAACCTTCTTGAGTCAGTACTTATCGTCGTACTGGTGCTCATATTCTCCATGGGTTTCAAAAGCGGAGTCATCATCGGATTGTGTCTGGTTACGATCGTATTCGGTTCAATATTAGTACTCAACGGACTCGACGGCTCACTACAAAGAGTAAGTCTCGCATCGTTCATACTCGCAATGGGCATGTTGGTGGATAACGCCATTGTTATCGTCGACGGAGTTTTGGTTGACAAGGAATTAGGGAAGCCAATGGTCAACGCGCTGACCGACATCGGAAAGAAGACCGCCATGCCGCTGCTTGGCGCTACGCTCATCGCCATACTCGCCTTCCTGCCAATCTATATGAGTCCGGACACAACAGGACTATACGTGCGCGACCTCTTCATCGTGCTCGCCGTATCATTGCTGCTCAGCTGGGTTCTCGCGCTCATACAAGTACCATTGATGTGCAAACGAATGCTCTTTAAAAACGACAAATCAAAATCAAAGGACGCAAGCGATAAAAAAGAGACAGCCGAGGACTTGTATAAAGGCAAGTCGTATGTCGCCCTTGAAAAGATTCTGAGATTCTGCCTCGGACACAGAGCTGTCGTTGTAGTCGGAGCTATTGCCTTAGTGGCAATAAGCGCATTTTGCTATAAATTCATAGACCAGGCATTCTTCCCCGACATGGAGTACGACCAACTCTACATGGAATACAAACTGCCAGAAGGGACAAACTCCACCCAAGTGGAAGCAGACCTTCAGGAAATAAGCGACTATCTGAAAACGCGCAAGGAGGTGACACATATCACGACCTCAATCGGAGGTACTCCAAGCCGGTATAATCTTGTACGCAGTATAGCCAATCCATCTTTGTCGTATGGAGAGTTGATTATCGACTTCACCTCCCCTTCCGACCTCGTGGCAAACATCGACGATATTCAAGTCGAACTCGCCAAACGTTATCCGCAAGCTTACGTCAAGCTGAAACGGTACAACCTCATGTACAAAAAGTACCCTATAGAGGCAATGTTTACAGGTCCGGATCCAGAGGTGCTTCACCATCTGACCGACTCAGCCATGAACATCGTGCGCAATAGCGATATGGTATACCTCCCTACGACCGACTGGGAGCCACGAGTGCCTGTAATGAGGGTTGAATACAACCAGCCGACAGCGCGTACAAGCGGTTTGAGCCGTAGCGAAGTAGGAACATCCATCCTCGCATATACGGGAGGCATCCCTATTGGCACATTCTATGACGGAATTGACTCAAAACAGATATACATAAAATGTGTGGACAAAGACGGGAAGCACATAGAGAACCTGCACGACGTAGAAGTGTTCGGCATGCTTCCCAACATCTCACGCATCGCCAACAAGGAAACCCTCGACAAAATAATCGCAGGCTCATACAACAAGGAGAAGCTGAT
>CAZHZH010000098.1:0-8891 GCA_964537205.1 uncultured Bacteroidaceae bacterium | reverse complement strand
GATTGAACGTCTGCTTCATGTCAGTAACGAAACACTTGTCAACACTCTTGCCCAGCACATCCGTCCTGACAGAATGAGAACATACAAGTGTCTGCCTTATCCCCTCCTCCGCCAGCCGTGGCACCAGCATCTCTAAAATACCGCTCCACGCCACCAGCGCACTCAACTACATGTGTTATTTTCATAAATCCCTTGTTACTTTTGAAAATCCGCGGAAAACACCATTGAAAATCTTGGGAATCCCAAATAAAGTCATTAGCTTTTCAATCCATTTATGCCCAAGTTCATGGAGGCGAAGTTCGTCATTACCGTGACAATGCAGGTCTTGAATGTGATGCCATTATCCCAATTCGGTCATTAGCGTTATGATGATAACAAGTAATTTTTTTAGCAGATGTTTTTATGTTTTGAGGGCGCAATGTGATTCCATTGTAATTGAAAAACAAAAGAATAGATGCAAAAAAAGAGATTGTTAGGGCATAACTGTCTAATGACCGATTTGGGATTATACATCTTGAAGACGGAAGGTGGGGAGCAGTAGAAATAAAACTCGGTGGAGATAAGCTTGTTGAAGAAGTTCCTATTAATTGTCTTAGAGATTAACATACAATCCGGTCTGTGAAGTGTGCCAGCACCCTTTCCATCAAGAGAAAAGCCTTGTTCTTTAACTCCATTGAAAAAATAATTAGAATTTCATTTGGGTATGTAATTTAAATGGCTTAACTTTGCACTGACAAAACGATCGACAGATGCGACCAAATTTTCATTAATCATATAAGGACTATTTATGAAGATTATAGAAAGACCTGAATATGTCAACCAACTGCTTGCTAAGCAATGGAATGGCAAGGTGAAAATAATAACAGGCATAAGACGAGCGGGGAAATCGTTCTTGCTTTCTACACTCTTTAAACATCACCTTATGGAAGGAGGTGTGCAAACAGATGACTTTGTAGAGTTGGCTCTTGACAGAAAAGCCGACATCGCATATCGTAATCCGAATGTTCTTTACGATTATATAATTGAACGTACAAAGGATACAAGCAGGAAGTTCTATGTATTTATTGATGAGATACAGCTGTCATACAAGGTAAAAAACTCTGATATTGATGAGTCGTTGGTTACATATGAGGACAGGGACATGCTTTATACGACTTTTTATGACGTATTAAACGATTTAAGAGAACGTCCTAATTTAGATGTTTATGTGACAGGCTCAAACTCTAAAATGCTTTCAAAAGATATTGTGACCAACTTCCGCGACCGTGGATCAGAGATTAAGGTATATCCTCTTTCCTTTGCAGAATTCCTTTCAGTTGCAAATAAGGAGAAATCGGATGCATTAGAAGACTATCTGATGTATGGAGGGATGCCCTTGGCTGTTCTTGAACCAGACGAGAAAGAAAAGCGCAAGTATCTACAAGGCCTTTTTACGAATGTATATCTTAAAGACATCGTTGAGAGATACAAATTGAAAGATGACTCTATCTTAAGTATGCTGGTCGATATACTTTGCTCATCAATAGGCTCGTTGACAAACCCAAACAAACTTGCCAATACTGCAAGTTCTCTAATGGGAAAAACTCCGTCTCGTAACACCATAAATAATTATTTGAAATATGTAGAGGATGCCTTTCTCTTTCAGAAAGCAAGACGATGGAATGTAAAGGGTCGAAAGTACTTCGAGAGCATTGAGAAATATTACGCTATGGATTTGGGATTGAGGAATGCCAGACTGAACTTCAGACAACAGGAACGTTCTCATCTCATGGAAAACATGATTTACAACGACCTTATTCGCCGTGGCTATTCTGTTGATGTTGGCATCGTTGAAATAACACGCACGATAGACGGTAAGCGTAAACTATCGCAATATGAAATCGACTTTGTTATCAATACTGGTAATAATAAAGTATATATCCAATCTGCATTAAACGTAGACACTCCTGAAAAGAAGACACAAGAAACATTCTCATTAAGAAACACTGGTGATTTTTACCGCAAAATAGTCGTACTGGACGGCAACCGCAAGCTTTGGTCAGATGAGGATGGTGTAATGTATGTTGGCGTGATACCATTCCTCCTTGGAGACATTGTGACAGAGGTGATCGGGTAACATCGCTAATTATTCTCACCAAGTCGCCAAGTTCGCTAAGACCCAAAAATAATCTTTGCGCCTTTGCGAAACTTATTAATTCATGCCTACGCTTTAGCGAGACATGTTGAACGCCCAACCATGCGGGTTGTACACCACCTTGCATCCCGTCCCAATCGCCGCTATCCGTCCAAACACTCCGGCAAAACTGCTGTGGCAATACACGATGTCAGGCTTAGATGTCATTATCGCCCTTCGCACCTGTCGGATAATCCTTATCACAGCCGCAGGATTGAAAGTCTGCCTCATGTCAGTAACGAAACACTTGTCAACACTCTTGCTCAGCACATCCGTCCTGACAGAATGAGAACATACAAGTGTCTGCCTTATCCCTTTCTCCGCCAGTCGTGACACCAGCATTTCCAAATACCTCTCCACGCCACCAGCGCACTCAACTACATGCGTTATTTTCATAAATCCCTTGTTACTTTTGAAAATCAGAGGAAAACATCATTGAAAATCTTGGGAATCCCAAATAAAGTCATTAGCTTTTCAATCCATTTATGCCCAAGTTCATGGAGGAGAAGTTCGTCATTACCGTGACAATGCAGGTCTTGAATGCGATGCCATCATACATCTTGAAGACGGAAGGTGGGGAGCAGTAGAAATAAAACTCGGTGGAGATAAGCTTGTTGAAGAAGGAGCAAAATCACTCGCCACATTAAAAAACAAGATTGAACTTAAGAGTTCCGAGGTTGCTCCATCCTTCATGATGGTCTTAACGGCTCAAGGACCACTATACCAACGAAAGGACGGAGTATTTGTCGTTCCTATTAATTGTCTTAGAGATCAACATACATACAATCCGGTCTGTGAAGTGTGCCAGCAACCGTTCCATCAGTAGAAAAATCTTGCTCCTTAGTTTCATAACATTTTGAGAAAACGACATAAGCTTTATTCGATGAATGTCCGCCCAATAAACCTCCTATAATGTTAATCACAATTAAAAATCCATCTTTTTCCGGCGTTTTTATAAAGTATAACTAATAAAACCATTATCTTTGCATTTGATTTTAAACTATACTTTATAAACATGACGAAAATAATAGAGCGACCCGTTTATACGGAAAGACTAAAGCCATTTATAGGTAAAAACATTATTAAGGTTCTTACCGGTCAGCGGCGTGTCGGCAAAAGTTGCATTTTGCAACAGATGCAGAACCACATCCTTCAATCAGATGCCAATGCAAACATAATAGCGATAAACAAGGAACTTGATGAATATGCTTTTTTGCGGACCCATGAAGATTTGTCTTCTTATGTAAACGACAGGCTTAAATCAGACAAGGACAATTATCTCTTCATCGACGAGGTGCAAAATATAGAAGGTTTCGAAAACGCCTTGCGCAGCCTTCAAGCCAAGAATCAATGTGATATTTACATTACAGGCAGCAACGCGATGATGCTGTCAAGCGAACTGTCAACATATCTTTCTGGTAGATATATAGAGTTGCATGTCTACAGTCTAAGTTACGATGAATTTCTTGTTTTCCATAAACTTCAACACTCGGACAAGTCACTACGTTGCTATCTCATGTTCGGCGGCATGCCATACCTGTCAAATCTCACCCTTGATTCAGATATAGTCTTTGAATACCTTCGCAATGTCTACAACACCATAATGCTAAAGGATGTCGTTAAGCGCGAGCGCATACGCAATGTGGATTTCCTTGAGACACTTGCCTTGTACACTGCGGACAATGTCGGCAATCTCTTTTCAGCTAACAACATCAGTAAATATCTCAAGTCACAGCATGTAAACATGTCTACAATACAGGTTATCAATTATCTAAAGGCTTTACAAAACGCTTTCTTGATACATAAAGTAAAACGTGTGGACATAAACGGGCTTCACACTTTTGAGATAGGCGACAAATATTATTTTGAGGACCTTGGGTTGCGCAATTGTCACGCTGGCTTTACCATGCAGCGAGACATCCACAAGCTCATTGAAAATGCTATATTCCTGCGTCTTGCCCAACAGAGGTTTGAAGTATATACGGGGAAGCAAACAGGTGGCAAGGAAGTCGATTTCGTAGCTTGCAAAAATGATTTCAGAGTCTATATCCAGGCTACATATCTTATGTCAGACGAGACGACACAAAAGCGTGAGTTCGGCAATCTGAAAGCTATAAACGATAATTATCCAAAATATGTCGTAAGTCTTGATGAATGGACAAGTGGAAGTAATATCGACGGCATACGTCATATTCATCTTGGTGACTTCCTAAGAATGAAATTAGATTCCGTCTCATGATCTTTCATTTCTTGTAAGACGTTCGACTTGCTGAGAACAGTCTTAATCATTTGGCGAAATAAACGGGCATAACGCCCTATGTCATTGTTCAATTGCATTGACAAGATACTCTATGGAACTCTTTATAAAAGCCGAAAGCTCATTCTGTATCTTGTCATAGTCATGTATCTCTAAATCTTGGTCGATATTCCCTTCAGCGGTAAACAACCTGTCCTTCAAATTGAGCCTGTTGAGCAAAGAGAATATTCTGGTATTGGTAGACAATGAAGCCTTCTTGTTGAACCTCTTGAATGTAAGGAAGTTCTTGTGGAAGATAATGGAGAATACCGTTCCGTGGAAAGAGTCTGTACAAACGTATTCTGCATCTCTGACCAATGCGACAAAGTCGGCTGGGGTTATGTTCCATAAAGCATAATCCACAAAGTCCTCGTCAGTCTTTATATATTGGTCAAGATGAATAAGACCTACTATCTTATATCCCTTGTTCTTTGCAATTCTATTTACGAAATCCCTCTGCTCTGGATTATTCCCCATGAAATAACAGAAGATATACTTTTCTTTTACGAGCCTGTTTTGCGTTGCTATTTGCTCCCAATCTTTCTTTTCAAGGAGCATGGTAGGGTCGCATACCAAAGGCACATCCCTACCTGTACTCGCTTTTATAATTCCCTGCCCGGAAGTTTCCCTTGCTGAAAGATAATTTATGCGGTTAAGGAATGATGAGTATTGCTTCTCCATGCCATGAGGAATAGCACCGATGCCAAAGCTCGTGGCGTATGCTATCTTCTTTACTTCATCAGGCACAAAGTTAAGTGTGTAGTAGTCAGCAACTATATTGGATGGCAACCAAAGTTGGTCACTTCCGACCAACACGGCATCATATCCATGACAAGCATCGGTAAGAGCTTCCCATGTAGGAAAAGCAACCGTAGTCTTGAAATTCTTTTGGAAACGGTCAAATGCCGCATCACGAATGGCTTGATTTGCTGAAAGTTTCTTGTTAAACTTATCCAGTAGCTTCTTTTGTACAATCCTCCCTTTCTCTTTGACAATACTCCAGTCTAAAATGTTTCTTAGGAAATAACCAATCTTCCTATGATTGATGCCACCCTTCAGATTGTCATAGTTTATGGCATAGCTTTCATAACCAAGCTTTCCTAAAGCCACTTGTGTTGCATACGACTGTAGCATTCCACCATAGTCATGGTAATCGTAATTAATAGCCAAAGCTATTTTTTTATTTGACATATATGATAGTCTTTACGAACGTTTCAAATTTTTGATGAATATCTTTGCCAGTCTTTTGACATCTGAGTAAATCCCAAATTTGCTCATTGATACTCTGACAAGTTTTTCTACTCTTGTCCTGTTAGACTTAGCGAACCTACTAAACAAGTCACCGTGGAATATATCATTAAAGAACGATTCCCTTTCATTGTTCATCGGTATTGAAGTAACCAATTCCTTTGAATCCTTCATAGCCTCTTCTACAGGTATTTCAATTATTCTTGCTATGTCTTGGAGCTTCTTCAATATTTCGACTGCCTTATCTGTATGTGCCAATATTCTTGTCACCCCTCTGTTGTCATCCATTTCCTTGGCGTATGGGCGGACATCATAGCAGTCCCAAATGGTGAAGTCTGTCAATCTGTATTGCTTTTTGAATTTGCAATCATAGCAACTTGGACGAACATTAATGCCACTAACAAATGAGCGAAGATAAGGATCTGTGTCGACACCCTCATGATATATCTGCTTTCCATCTCTATAAATGGACATCTGAGAATAGTTGTAGCCATAGGGATTCTTATCTCGGAACTTCACATTCTGGAAGACTTCGCCTAACTTCTCTTTCTGTTCGGATAAATATTCTCTAAATACTTTTGGAGATGTCACTGAATAGCAAGCTATGTCAACTGTAATCAAATTATCGTAGGGCTTACGTAAGAAAGACAGAAGACCCTCCAATTGGCAAGGCGTTCCACTGAAACATACCAATCGTCCTTGCTTAAGGAAAGCCCTTGCTTCTATGTAGCTTTTCCCTATAAGACTTTGTACATACTTGCTGTTTCTAAACTTACCAAGACCATCAAGCGTCTCTGTAAATTGATGCACAACTTGGAGGTCCTTGTCATAACCTGCGCCAAAGACCACACCGCCTTGCTCTATCACCCATGAAGCAATGGCTGTAAATGCGCCACCGGATGTACTCTCCTTTAATATTTTATCGTCCTTGTGTTGAAGTATATAGCAATGTTGTAGTTTCCTAACCTCTGGCTTTACATTGATTATAGGACAAACCTTTTCACATAAGTGACAGTTAATGCAAATATCTTTGTCAACAGTTGGATAACGGAAACCCTCATTGTCCTCATTCATCGTTATGCATTGCTTCGGACAAACATCCGCACATGACCAACAACCGCAGCAATCTTTCTTATCTCTAATATTTATCATCTTGTTCACGTCTTTGCGATTGGCAAGACCCGATACAAGATGAAGATAATTATGTTATACTCGTTTGATGTTCTTTATGAGAGTCTTGGCAATCCGCTTTATAATGGAATAAATCCCTAACTTGCAGGTAATGATGCGGAAGTACTTCTCCGCAATCGTCCGCTTCGTGATAGGGAAGAACAATCGCAATGTGTTACCCCCCCTATCCCCGCTGATACAGCGTTAAAGAACACATGCCTTCTCCGGCTCATCTTAACAGAGTGGAACATCTCATGAACACCCTCTACAGCCGCATTAACGGGTATTTCCATTATAGTTGCATCCGTTTTCATTTCGTTTATAATAGTCATCGCCTTATCAGTATTGGCCAGCAATCTTGTTACCCCCTTATCATTGTCGAATGCCTTGGAGAATTTGTAAACATCAAAGCAATCCCAGATGGAGAAGTCCGTCAGGTGATGTTGCTTTTTGAACTTGCAGTCATAGCAACTTGGACGTACATTTACATCAGTGAAGAAAGAGCGAAGGTATACATCTGTGTCGACACCTTCTTTATAAACTTGCTTTTCATGTCTATACACACTCATCTGAGAATACTTATATCCAAATGGCGTTTTATCCCTGAACATTATGTTACTTATATCATTGCCATACTTCTGTTTTTGCCAGTCAACATACATACGGAATACCTTGGGAGAAGTTATGCTGTGACAAAGTACGTCAACTGTAAAAAGGTTGTCGTATGGTTTACGAAGATAGCGAAGCAAGCCTTCAAGTTGGCATGGTACACCACTGAAACAAACCATGCGTCCTTGCTTTAGAAAAGTTTTGGCTTGCGCGTATGCGTCACGCATCTCGCTCTGTACATACTTGCTGTTTCTGAACTTCCACAAGTCTTCTATACTTTCCACGTATTGATGACAAACGACAAAGTTGTCAGTGTAGGCTGCTCCAAATACGACACCACCTTTCCTAATAACGTATGACGCAATTGCAGTAAAGGCTCCACCAGATGCGCTATCATGCAAAACTTGCTTATTCTTATGTTGCAGTAAAAAGGCTCGTTGTTTGTCATTTGGCTTGTCTGGTTCTGCATGAATGACAGGGCATACGTTCTCACAAGCATGGCAATTTATGCACACATCCTTATCCACTACAGGATAACGGAATCCTTCCTCATCCTCCGTCATGGATATGCATTGCTTTGGACATATATCCGCACAAACCCAGCATCCACAACAATTTTTTTTGTCTTTAATATCTACCATTCTCGATTAATAGCTGAAGAAATTGAACTTAATCATCAACCATTTCACCTGTGCTATAGCCTGAACTATCAAGTAACAATGATGACGTATAAAAAACAAAGTAATCTTGCGTAATTTGTCCATGTTCTCCGTAGTAACCTTCTGCAATGCCTCGTTGAACATTGTGTCGTCAATAATGTCCGACTTAAATTTTTGTATACGCTTTCTGACAGAGTCTGTATTACTCGGGTTAAAATAAGTGTTCATTGCCATGGCTATGATGCCATACACCATACGCTCATAATACAATGGCATGTAATGCTCAGGATTTTCAAAACCTTTTATATCCTCACGCATAACCACGAAACAGTCTGCAATATTACGTGTGTTCTTGTAACTGACTACCTTAGAAATAGAATCACGGTTGAATACATAGTGATAGAAAGGTTTTTTTATGAACAACGCTTTACGTGCATAATAAAAGCAACGCAATACAAATTCCACTCCTTCCTCGCCTTGCAAAAGACGGCAGTCATGCTTGATGTCGTATTTTTTCGCAAATACCGGGGATATCAGTTTGCAATTGCAAACTGATATCCCTGACGAGTATTTCAAGGTCCGGTATGCCAAGTCCTTACAACCCTTCTCGTCGAAGAGTTGCTCGTCTTTGAATTCACTGTATGTCCACTTGCTGGGAATCGGCTTACCATCAAGGTCATTCTCGTAAGTCCAAAAAACTACATCAAGACCTGGATATTCTATAGCCTTTCCCACA
>CAZHZH010000097.1:0-9159 GCA_964537205.1 uncultured Bacteroidaceae bacterium | reverse complement strand
GACATACTCAACTTCCTTTCAATATTGAATTAACAATGGATGCCAAAGTCTATACTCGTCGCGGCTACAATGATTCGTCCATGAATACCGACCGTTTTGTCGTGGGAGCCTCACTCTCACGCGAACTGTGGAAAGACCACTTGTATCTGCGGATTGCAGCAT
This sequence comes from uncultured Bacteroidaceae bacterium, assembly GCA_964537205.1. Lineage (GTDB taxonomy): Bacteria > Bacteroidota > Bacteroidia > Bacteroidales > Bacteroidaceae > Colivivens. Next base: position 8,997 of record CAZHZH010000097.1, on the reverse strand, counting down.
TCGACCTTCTGAAAGAGCTCGACGCTGTAACACGTACAATAAACGCATACGGACGCACGGAGACATGGCAAAACACATTAGGACGTTATGCCATGCTGAGTGTGCAATACAGATTCAACAAACAACCGAAGAAAAAGTAATAAAATACAAAGTAATAGAGACTTAATCCTTATTATCAATTAATAATTATGTACAGTAGAAAAAAATTTGTCTGCATAATCTTCGCATTATGTGTGACATCGGAAATGCATTCTCAAAGCCTCGTCTTCGGAAGAGTGGAGGACGCTTTTCTGAAAACGCCGTTGCCAGAGGCGAAAGTATCGCTGCTGCTGGCAGTTGACAGCACCGTGGTAATCGATTCAATCCCAATCACCAAGAAATTCAGGGACGACGGCACAGTGAGGGAAGCGCAGTTTATGATTAAACCCGAGAAGAAAAACTGTAAGTATCTACTACGGGGTACGCTTGACGGCTATGAGGACGGCTATCAGCCCCTGACGATAGATGCCAGTAACGAAGGTGCCATCATGCTCGACGATGCGATGGAACTGCGCAAGATGCGTCTGGTCAATCTGGACGTAGTTGAGATCAAGGCCACGAAGGTGAAGATGTACTACCGGGGCGACACCATCGTATATGATGCCACGGCTTTTAAGCTGCCTGACGGCTCCATGCTCGACGACCTCATCCACCAGATGCCGGGTGTTACTATCAACGAATATGGTGAGATATTCGTCAACGGCAGGAAGATTGACGAGCTGCAACTCGGCTCGCGCTCATTCATGCGCGGCAACTCGAAGGTACTGATGGAGAATCTGCCTTACTACACGGTGAAAGACATCAAGGTCTATGACCAGGATACCGACCTGAACCGTGCGCTGAACGCACAAGTAGAAAAAAAAGAAGTTCGTGATGGACGTGACCCTGAAGCCGGAGTATCAGATAGGCTACATAACAAACGTGGAGGCAGCGGGTGGCACACACGAACGCTATCTGGGTCGTGCCTTCCTGCTCGGCTTCACCTCGCATACCCGCTACACACTGCTGGGCAACTCGAACAATGTGAACGAAAGCCGACATATCGGGCAGTCCGGCCACTGGACTCCAAATTCCGTGCCACAGTCGCTGCTGACGACGCACAGTGCCGCCGGAGAGATTGACTATCAATCGGCGGACAAGAATGTGCAGGAGAATCTGACAGTAGATTACGCATCTACCCGCGACAAAGGGGAAATGCAGAGACGCAATGAGCTGTTCCTCTCTGGCAATCCGCTGCAGACCACTCACCAGAACTCGCTGTCGAAAGCCCAAACGCTGAAGGTAGGCAACACCTTCAAGTACATCAAGCCCAAAGGCTTCTTGTTCAACTCCGATGTCGCGTTCAACTACAAGTCGTATAACGGAAACAGCTCTACGTTGGCAGAACAATATACAGACACCCTTACAACGCGCAATCGCAATGAGGGTTTCAACGATGGGAAAAGCTGGAGCTTGAAGGGGAGCATGCGTTTTCAGCCCATGCTGAAAAACTGGGGGAATTGGGAACAATTCTCTAATTTCAGACCCTCTGTCAACTATTCGTCAGACGAAAACGACCGTATTCAAGGGTTTCGTGTGGACAATTTCGTAAACAACTCCGCCACCCTCCGACACAATGCCACAGACTTTTACACGCATAAAATAGAGGTACATACGCCCATATATTATTCCCTCAGTAATAAGTTGAATGATTTCTCCATGGACGTAAGTCCGTCGTATAGTCGCGAAAAAGTTCATGACTATCTGTATCATCCCGACACGCTTTTGCTGACTTCACAAATAGACATGCTTCGCACGATAACAGACTACAATAACTCCTACGACAGCGACTTAAAGACTTACAGGGGCAATGTAACATTCCAGTTCACGCGCTTGCAGCACCTGCCAGTCTCGGAACATAACTCAATAGCACATAACGAAAAGTTCATCGATTTGTATCTGACTTTCACTCCAATGCACGAGCGGCTTAGCTATCAAAGAGGAACGCTCGACACATGTGCCACACGCAATACCATGCGCCTTGACCAACGACTCGAAATATATCTGTATCCAAAGAAGGACCATCTAAGTCCGATATTTTTACGCATCCATCATTATGAGAACAATGTCTCGTTAATCAACCAAATCAGTTTCCGTGATGACGCTGATCCCACTGTCGTGCGACTTGGAAATCCCAAATTGAAACCGTGGGAGTCTACAACATACATACATGTAGAATACAAAAATTTCCGAATAGCACGATGCTTTTATCACGCCACTTTTCATGCGGGCTATAATCATCAAGTCGTATCCCAAGCGGTTAAATACAATCCCTCTACGGGAGTCTATACTTATCGTCCAGAAAATACACACGGCATTTATGACATCAAGGCCAATGGAGGATTTACCCTTACGTTGGACAAGGACAAGCATTGGACGACAGAAAGCACGCTTGACGGCAGATACGTTCATTGGCGCGACCACGCCATGCTGGACGGCGAGACAGAAAGCCATTTAAATTCCGTCAACACCCTGACCCTCCACGACAACACCTACATACAATATAACAAGGATATGCTGAACGTCCGCGCCACGGGCGACTTCAGCTGGCGTCACTCGGAGGGAAAGATGTACGACTTTGAGACGCTGAATGCCTTCGACTACCGTTACGGCCTTTCCGCCCGTTACACCATACCTGTACTTAAAACCACTCTGTCTGCCGACGCAACCATGTACTCGCGTCGTGGCTATGGCAACGGCAATCTTAACACCGACGACTTCGTAATGAACGCCTCCGTCAGCCAGTCCTTCTATAAGGGCAAGCTCATCGCCCGCATCGACGCCTTCGACCTGCTGCACCAGTTGTCATCCACACAGTACGATGTAAATGCACAAGGGCGCACGGAAACATGGTATCGCTCTCTGCCCAACTATGTGATGTTGCATTTGGTGTATCATTGGAACAAGAATCCAAAGAAGAAACAGACTGACTGAGAGTCCAGCCAGTGTGCCTTATTATTGGTGTCCGCTAAAACTTTTTTTGAGAAATAATCGAATAGGAGGTAAACACTAATTGTAGGTGTTTATCTCCTATTTTCGTATATTGACAGTCTTCGGAATAATGTGGGAGGTCTAATTTCATTTTGCCGGTGCAGTCGGCAATCTCGTGCCAGCGTCGTTTCAATGAGTCTACGGAAGGTCGGGTTACGGAGTTTGTGCTTCTAGCATGAGATGAAGCTTTAGGTAGAGACCGTCATGAATATTGGCAGGGGTATGAATGATATGATTGTTCTCTTCACTACCTCCGTTTAATCCGGTGTCCAGAAGCGCATCATATCGTTTATGATGTCGCTGTAGTCCTTATCTGTAAAAGTTCCCTCGCCAAGCATCATAATGGTGTATTCTATTCCATCGTATGTTCTGTGGGCATGAGTGTCATGGAAACCGTTGCGGACATAGAAGTTTGTCCTGCGAAGTCTTTGCTCCTTATTTCCCGCATCTGGCTGGTCGGGAGCTTCCATGTCGAGGATCAGTTTTTTGTCGCCATACCGCCTTATTATATGACTGAGTATTTGCTGGCCACGACCTTGTCCTCTCATTCCTTCACTCACGGCGAAATACCAAAACCAATTGTATGACCTATAAGGATATACAATAGTGAAGCCGGTAAATTTATCACCGTCATAGTAGGCGGTAAAGTCAAGCGGCATCTCATCGGTGAGGCGCATCAGCTCCTTCCATGAAATCCGCTCGGCTCTTGGAAAGGCAGTCTGGTACAGCCCCATCAATTCCCGGTCATTTATACCATTCCTTGAGGTTATCTTCTTCTCTGTCATCTTATCTTCATACGTTTAGTGTTTTGTGAGGTTGGCGGACTGTTGAAAGGTTCCAAAGCCACCCACTGCACCGACCTTACATTGGTGATGCCGGCAGGTGAGCCATGTGATATACAAGTAGATGGACTCACCATCCACCCGTGTACTTGCAACCGACTGGCTACTAAACAACAACTGACGCTTATCCATCATGCTCATGCCAATCTATCAGCATTCCGCTTTTCTACCATCAGAATTTGCTCTTTCAATCCATATCTTTATTCTTGAAACAAATATTGCGAGAACAAAACAGGTGGATTGCCTATCAATCGGATATCAAATTTGACACTGTGTTCAAGCTTCTTGTCCGCGTTATGGAGCCTAAACGAAACTGCCCATCCCCTATCAAGTGTCATGATTAGTGTTGTTGTACTTCTATTTTTGAAATCAAACTCTATAACTCTGGTTGGCAGGTTTATTCGCTCTACCTTATATATTGATCTCATGCCATTGACGCTCTGGTTGAGTTTTCCTCCGATGTTAAATGCCTTCACTATGACAAGATTGTCCTTGTCATCTTTTATGATTTTATAGAAAGGCTCCTTTCCTATAAGATAGGAGATTAATTTTGCCGGAACACCTTTGTTGTGTTGGTTTATTTTCAACATTTCCTTTTGGAATGCCTTGAGTATTGGTATGTAAACTTCGATTTCTTTGTCTTTCCCAAGACTGCTCCATTCAACAGCACCCTGTTGCTCAATTATATTATCAATGTAATTGAACGATTTGCTTATTTCAGCCCAATAATCCTGAGAACAATGTATGTCAAGCCATTCTTTTCCAAAATCAAGCGTTTCACTCAATCGTGAATGTTTAACTGCATCGTTGTTATTCTTCGCAGAGAACCCCATTTCCCAATTTGCTGACGGACGTGAGAATACAATATCTCTAACATCGCCCCTTTGCCCCTCACTGTCTTTTGCCAGTCTGATAATCAACTTATCGTTATCGTCTCTTTGTGCTCTTAATCCCGGCTCAATTTTCAGCATAGTTTCTATTGTTGCACGTGCAGATGAGCTGAACGCGTCTTGTTGTTCTGTGGGGAATTCTTCATAATAGCCTTTACAAGTAAGCAATGTAGCATCCTCTACTAATTCGACATTAAGTCCCATCGAAGTAAGCCTTTGGTAAAATTCATTTGCCAAAGCGTATTCAAAGGACTTGCCATTCTTTACTTGATTTCCATTTGCCATATTACTGTTCTTTGATGTAGGGCAATATTGATTGTGCTACCACACGTGCCAAGTTCACTGGCACGGCATTACCTATCATTTTGTAGCCAGTATTTATGTTGTTATACTTAAATATAAAACTATCGGGAAATGTCTGGATACGCGCTATCTCACGGACAGAAAGCCTGCGATATAGCTTTTCCTTCCCCGGCACGAATATCCTGTGGTCATTGTCTATCTTTAGCATGTCAGGAGCTTGGGGATGCAGTGGAGCCTGTCGTCCGCTGGCCTGTATTGTGAATGACACTTGATCCCAACGTCGTATGCGGTTGCGTGAAAGGAATATTGACGAGAATCCACCCGTCATATATTCGTGGTTAGGTATCTGCTCATTCCATTTACCACTCTGATTTATTCCATTAGGGAATCCCAAGGGCTGTATGTCCGCAAGATTGCCAATAGCGTCTCTCAATGTTTTACGTTTTCCTTCCGGAGTAGTTGGCCTTGGAAAGTCATATTTAACATTCAAGTCCTTTCTGAACCCGATAAAAAAGACCCTCTTTCTGTCCTCAGGTACTCCATAGTCGGCTGCGTTGACCAATTGGAAAGTAATGTCATAACCTCCACCAGCCTTGCCAAAAGCATCGATAAAGTCTTTCAAAGCTGTTCCATACCGTTCCAACAACATCCCTTGCACGTTCTCAACAACGAAGAACTTTGGTCTTTTATCGTTGATAATGCGTATGTAGTCCCAAAAGAGTTGCCCTCGTTTATCATCCAGTCCTCGCATAGAACCGCCAATGCTCCATGATTGGCATGGAGGTCCTCCTATTATTCCTTCACAATCAGGAATCTCAGACGCGTCTATTTCAGTTACCGACCGTGTATCAAGAACCGTGTCTTTATGGTTGTACCGATAAGTAGCCCAAATGTCTTTATCAAATTCATTTGCCCACATGACGTGAAACCCCGCCATTTCAAATCCGAGGTCTAAGCCTCCGCAACCCGAAAACAAGGATACGATATTGGGCATACCATTCGAGTACGTCACGTCCTTTTTGACATTGAACAGGTTCAATGCTTTTGGAACATGTGTTCTTACTTCGTTGTTTGGATAAATCATTCGTACCTTTCAGTTGTTCAGTATGCAAAGTTATAAAAAATAATTCAGACACACATTTGATTCATCTTATTTTGTTCGTATTATTAATGTTTTCACTGTTTTATAATCTACATGTATTGAGAAATCAAAACTCTGACATAAACCCAAAGGGACATTGAACAGATTCTTCCGAGACATGGGGCGGGCACTTCCAGGGCATGAGTTCTTAAAGGGAACAAACCTTTAAGCGGACTACCATTTTCCTAAAGGCAAACGGCGACTTGGCATCTGGCGCATTAACAGACCAAATAGTTTGTATCGATGAGGATAGCCACTCAGTGTGGCACCATGCAGTACAGATATAGTGCAATGAGCGTGACTGTGGGGCAATTGGTATGTTCATTTTTAAATCCGCTGTTCCATCGCCTATCGGCAGAATGAACAATGCAGGAGTTCGGCAAGCCCAAGCATCCTTTAAAATCGTACAAATTATTTCGCATATTGCTGCATCGTCATCAAACCATGCAGACTAACAAAAAACTGCACACTCGCATTCCACTTCAAACACGTTTACCTACCCCGTAAAATTACCCAACTGGGAAAAAATTTTTTCCCAACTGGATTTTTCAAAAAAACCAGTTGGGCGCATATTTTTATGCAATTGCACACTTTGCACAGACCAATGGCAAACAACCCGCCAGTTAATAAATTGCTTCGTGAGCGATGATTTTATTTAACATTCAATGTCGACAACCTCGCTAACAGCATACGCAACAGGCATCTATAAGACCATCTACACCATGATGAAATAACAGTCGACTTATTCGTTCAATCCAGAAGAGGACAGCGTCTTTGCACTGCAAAACAGTAGCACAATCCGCCCACGTCGTTTACCGCTGCCACATCCGGTTATCGTTCAGCCAAGGCTGAACGGTCAACGAATGCAGTTTCGTTGGCAAAGTAATGCTGTTTCATGCACCGTTCAGCCTTGGCTGAACGAAAAGGGGAAGGCACTACGGCATAACGTGATTGCAATATAAGAACGTGAATATAGCAACAGACACAAGCAGTCATGGCTATTATTCAGCCAAGCTCACGTCATTAAGTTTGTTTGGAAAGGTCGCTAATCGCAGGCGTGAAGTGGGAAACAGGCTATTTGCCGCTCAACAATCCCCTTACTTCTTTGTCGAAATCCGAATCTATCTTCTGTGTCTTATTAAAGACGTCATATTCCTGCTCGGCTTCCGCTTTTGCGTCGATGGTGGATATTTTGCCTTTGTCGGGCAAAATCTTATAGTTGCGGAAGGCCAAGAACTTGTTCACGCTGTCAGAGAACTGCGACATATTGAAGGTGTTCTCACGATCAATGAGGTCTTCAATGTAATCAAAGAATCCTGTTACAGCACGTTCCAACCTTCTAATATCCTGCTCTGATAGATAGTTCTTGGCAATGGACACGTCCGACTCCAGGATTCTTCCGTTGGGAGAGTTCTTCCACGTCGTCAATCCCATGTGTTCCTTCGTATGGTCAGCCTTTGTGTAGATTATCTCAGCGGTCGTTTGTCCGGTGATGGCATAGTGGAAGCGGTTTTACACCATGGCGTAGAAGTCCCGTGTTGTCTGCGAGTTCTTGTCATAATCAATACTGCACTCGGCATAGATGTCAGTTATCTGTTGCCATATCCGCCGCTCACTTGCACGGATAGAGCGAACCCTTTCAAACAGTTCGCGGAAGTAATCCTTCCCAAACACGGCATTACCCTGCTTCAGCCTGTCGTCGTCAAGCACGAATCCTTTTCTGATGTATTCACCCAATATCTTTGTCGCCCATTGACGAAAACGTGTAGCCTTGGCAGAGTTGACGCGATAGCCAACGGAAATAATAACGTCAAGGTTGTAGAATTCAACATCTTCCTTAACCTCCCCTCTTATGCCTCGATTCACGACAGTTGCAATTTTTGCAACTGTCGTATCTTTCGACAATTCGCCTTCCTTGAAAATATTGGCTATATGGCGACTAATGCCCGATTTGTCTATACCGAACAGCCGTGCCATTGCCTTTTGCGTGCACCAGATAGTCTCGTCCTTGATGACCACCTGCACCATTCCTTCCTCGTCGGGAAGGCTGTATAATAAAAGGCTGTATAATAAGAATTGTATCTCGTTGTTTGCCATATCATCTACATCAATATGCTATTTCCGTTTGCCGTCTCACATTGTTATTCTTGTGGCGTTTTAGGTTTACCGTACAAAAATAGCAAATTTCTCTCACATGAAAAAAATCAAGGGCAATTTATGACTAGTGAAAAAGCGAGGTGCTATTTTTTGAATAGATTTCCTCAGACATCTACATTCGTCGTAATCACGTTAGGTTATTCATTTACATGTCTAATCCATATATCTTAAACCCAAATCGGTCATTAGCGTTATGATGATAACAACTATATTTCCAGAGCAGATGTTTTTACGGTTTGAGGGCGCAATGGGGTTCCATTGTAACCGAAAAACGAGAAAATAGTTGACAAAAAGAGAGTTTGTTAGGGCGTAACAGCCTAATGACCGATTTGGGTTAAATAACTAAGGTGGAATGCCATGCTTGGTCGTGCTGGCATCCCACCTGAATAAGTCTTGATGTTTGATGATTTAGAATATCCTGCCCGTCAGTGATATCTTCAGCACTGGATAAACTTGGAACTTGTCGATGAAGTCAGAGAGGTTGTCAGTTGCCTTTTCACCTGTCTCCTGATAGATTTGGTTTAAGTCAACCTCCTTGTCGTTCTGATAAATCTTCATCTTGCCCATGAACTGGCAACCCAGTTCCACACGGAAA
>CAZHZH010000096.1:3295-9296 GCA_964537205.1 uncultured Bacteroidaceae bacterium | reverse complement strand
CCTGCGACCTCATCCTCTTTCATCGTGTAAAGGATATCACGGAACTCGTCTACAGCCTCATCCGAATAAGCGTCCGATGGCGTACCACGATAGCGGTCCAGTTCTTCATCATCATAATATTCTATTTCCTTACTTATGGCAGCGAGCAAGCTTTCCTTCTCACACACTTCATGCTGGCCACAGCACTCCATATTGGCGACTAGCACTATCGATGGCATTTCGGTTATTTCACCTTTTACCAACTTCTTTTTCAATGATTTATTACGGAAATAGCCTACTACAAAGGCAATTACTCCCAACGCACAAAGCGCAAGAATCAAATATAGCATAATACAAATCCCGCTTTTTCCAAGTCTGACCAATACGTCGGATATGATTTATTCACTACTGACGGATCCTCTATAATAATATTCCCAAACGTCAATGCACATGGGGCGAAAGCCATTGCCATCCTATGGTCATTGTATGTTGCTATTGATTGTACGTCGTCAATTGGCTTACGCCTTCCATCCCACGTCATCGTGTCATCAGCGGCTTCTATGCCGTATCCGAGTTTTTCAAGTTCGGTTTGCAACGCCATTATGCGGTCTGTTTCTTTTATTCTCAACGTACGCAACCCCGTGAAATGAAATGATATGCCCTCCATACAACATGTTACTACTATCGTCTGGACCAAATCAGGACAGTCCTTGAAGTCATACTCCATCATAGTTCCCGCCGAACGATGTTTAGATATCAACTTGTATATGCTATCGCAGACCTTATCACCCTGAAGGCTCTCCTTTGTCAAGCCTGGAAGATCAAACAAATGGTCAAGACGGGCGATTGAAGCAATCTCATACCAATAAGATGCCGCCGTCCAATCCGACTCGACTTGTATAAAACCGTCCTTATTAGTATATTTATATCCGGGAGAGACTACAATCGTATCATTGCCTGTCCATTTGACAACAGCGCCAAACCGCCTCATCAAACCGATAGTTATATTAATATAAGGCACAGAGACTATCTGACCTTTCAGTTTTATCACAAGACCGTTTTTTAATACTGGAGCAATCATAAGCAATGCCGAAATAAACTGCGAGCTTACACTACCATCCAGCATAATTGTTCCCCCTTGCATCCCAGGGTTGCCCTTTATTCTCAGTGGCGGATAGCCTGCATTTCCAAGATACTCTATATCAGCGCCCAAAGTCCGTAATGCGTCGACGAGTATGCCAATAGGGCGTTCTTGCAGACGTTTAGTGCCTGTAATTGATTTCGTTCCTTCGCTTACAGCCAAAAAGGCTGTAGCAAAACGCATTGCCGTTCCGGCAGCCCCGACATCCACTACAGGTTCTTCCGACTGCAACAGCTCGACAACCACGCGAATATCGTCGCATAGAGCAGCCGCCGGTTGCTTCAACACTTTCGAAGGAGGAATACCATTAAGGGCGGACATGATAAGTACCCTGTTGGCGATACTCTTCGATGGTGGCAGCATAATTGAACACTGACGAATCTCCTTAGGAGCCGTAACCTTAACCCTCATAAACACAAGTGCCTTCCGACTTTTCCCTTCCTACACTTATTACCTTACAATGGTCTGTTCACGATCCGGACCTACAGAAACAATTGCTATTGGCGTTTCCAGTTGTTTCTCCAAGAAGGCGATATAGTCCTTGAACGCTTGTGGGAAGTCTGCCTCAGAAGTACATTTCGACAGATCCTGCTTCCATCCAGGCATTTCGACGTATACAGGTTCGATTCCTTCGCTGATATCGTATGGGAAATAATCGACAAACTGACCGTTTTGCTTATACGCCACACACGCTTTCACCGTATCAAAACCATCAAGCACATCACTTTTCATCATAATCAATTTTGTAACGCCGTTTATCATCACAGCATACTTTAGGGCGACAAGGTCGATCCATCCGCACCGGCGTTCACGACCGGTAACAGCACCATATTCATGTCCTATCGAACGAATCTTGCTACCCGTTTCATCAAATAGTTCTGTAGGGAACGGACCGGCGCCCACACGAGTGCAATAGGCCTTGATGATGCCATATACCTCTCCTATCTTGTTCGGTCCCAGACCGAGTCCCGTACAAGCTCCCGCACAAATCGTATTGCTCGACGTTACGTAAGGATAAGAGCCGAAATCGACATCGAGCATTGTTCCCTGTGCGCCTTCGCAAAGAATCGATTTGCCCTCTTTCAACAGGTTGTTCACCTCGTGTTCGCTGTCCACTAAGTGGAACTGCTTCATGTATTCTATACCTTCCATCCAATGTTTTTCAACCTCAGTAATATCATAGTCGGTATAATTGAGGGCGTTCAGCATTTCAATGTGGCGTGCTTTATGTGCGGCGTACTTAGCTTCAAAGTTGTCGAGTATGTCCCCCACACGGAGTCCGTTACGACTTACTTTGTCAGTATAAGTCGGACCTATGCCTTTTCCAGTCGTTCCGACCTTGTTCTTGCCTTTCGCAGCCTCGTTTGCCGCATCGAGCAATCTGTGTGTAGGCATTATCAAATGAGCCTTCTTCGATATATGGAGGCGTTCCTTCAAGTCGTGTCCCGATTTTTCCAATTCCTTTGCCTCGTCCATAAAAAGATCAGGGGCCAAGACCACGCCATTACCTATAATATTAATCTTGTCACCTTGAAAAATGCCCGAAGGAATCGAACGAAGCACATATTTCTGCCCTTCAAACTCAAGTGTATGTCCGGCGTTCGGACCGCCTTGGAATCTTGCCACTACATCATATTTTGGAGTAAGGACATCAACAACCTTGCCCTTTCCTTCGTCTCCCCATTGAAGACCTAAAAGCACATCTACTTTCATTTTGTATCTTTATTTTGTTTTAGTTTCCGTTTTTCTCGGCTCAGTCTGTTCTGACACTTGTTGCAGACGCCATAAATTATGACCGAGCAATTCGTCATCTTGAATTTTCTATACTTCTTGTCTGCGAAGAATTGCTCTACGCTGGCATCCTTGAACTCAAATATCTGACCGCATACATTACATATCAAATGATGATGTGTCTGCGTCTGTACGCACGCCTCATACTCAAATGTGCCTCCCCCAATCGGGTGCTTTATTACGATACCAGCCTTGAAGAACAGTTCCAAATTGTTGTATACAGTGACTCTGTTTACAGGGAATATTTCGTCAAGATATTCCTTCAACAAGTCCACGGTGAAGGGAGTGCCAAGCGAATAAGTAGCTTCCAGGACAGCCAACCGCTCCGGAGTCCTCCTCATTTTTTTCAGCTCGATATAATCGAGTAATATTTGCTTTGCTTGAGCGAACCTGCTATCTTCTCCCATATTTTTCCTCTAACAAACTAATTATATTATTAGCCAATCTCTGAAGGGGAACACTCGAAGTTCCATCGATAATAGCGTCAGCCTGATCCTTGAGTTCGTCTACCGCACGCTCTTGCAATTCATTCTTTCGAATCAAATGGTACATGGTGCTGAACCCACAGATTTGTTGTATCTCATTATCCGACGCAATCCATTGGAATGCCTTGTCCGTAGCGTAAGGCAAGTACTGAAACAAGTTCAGGCATGCCGTCTGCGCTATCTCCACAGTATGTATGCTCTCAACCCAAATATCCGCAATCTCCGGATAGAAAGAGTCTGTAGGTTGGATCATGGTGGCAAGTATCTTGCATTCCCTTATCGGTTCTTTCCATAATTCCTGGGCTAACTGATGATTCTTTCCATATTCGGACGCTATTTCCTGTAAACGAGGAATCTCCACACCGTAATTCACCCGATAATCATCGGTACGGCGCATTGCGGCAGAAGCCACACCGTTCATGTTGGCGTGCAGTTCCTGCTTAATTGTTGACAAGAGGGAGTGTATGGTAGTCTCTGCCGTATCTGAGCATTTGTTCTGCATAGCCTTCTGTATAGTCGATCTTCACATCAATGATGTTTCCGTCCGTATCCTTAACCACAGTATACACCGGGTTGATGAATCCTTTATAAGGAGCGAGATCCAACGCCTTGTAGCGTTCCAATATTTCTTTATGAAGTTCCGGATTCACCTTCACACCATAATCTTCCACCAACTTCTGCGCCGCAACATAATCGCCAGTACTTTTGATACGCTGAATCTCTGCCAACAGTTCGCCAAAAAGTTCTCTAAGTTTTGTGTAATCATTGATCTTGACGTATGTCTTGCCATTTTTCTTGACCAGTTCCACGACTTTGTCAGCCTTGCCCTTCTCATAACACCAGTGAGCTATCAGCGACCTGTTGCGCATGTGCGCTTCTTCTATATTATTTCCAGGCTGTATGCGCACAAGCTGCGTCATGAGTCCGTTCATCATATAGCTGTAGTACTGAGCCTTGTATGCTTCGAGATTGGGAGTAAGCCCTAAGTCGACCAGTTTTTGGTCGGCAATATAATAGAGTCCGAACAAGTCCGCCCGTGCTTCTTCAATCGTTGATCCGTACGCTTTCAAGCTGTCTCCATCCACACCTGGAAGCAACTTGCCTGAACCATGTCCAAGACATTCGTGCAAGTCTGTGTGCAGGTCGTCTGTCGTGTCGCCATATTTATCGATTAAATCGACCTCCTCTTGAGAATAGCAGAACTCTTTGCGCATGCCACTGCCGGCGGCTTTATTGTAGGCATCTGTCAGATTGCCTATGGTAACCGATTTACTTCCATGCTCCTTACGAATCCAGTCGGAGTTTGGCAAGTTAATGCCTATGGCAGTTGACGGATAAAGGTCTCCTCCGAGTATTGCCGCTGTAATCACTTTCGCCGATATGCCTTTTACATTCTCTTTCTTGAATTGCGGGTCTACAGGTGAGTTGTCCTCAAACCATTGCGCGTTCGTGCTAAGGCACTCAGTACGTTTTGTCGCCTCAAGGTCCTTAAAGTTGACTATGGCCTCCCATGAGCATTTCAATCCCAATGGATCGCCATAGCATTCTATAAAGCCGTTCGTAAAATCTATCAAAGGCTGTGTGTTCTCCACCCACAGTATGGAATACTCATCGAAAGTCCTTAAGTCACCGGTAGTATAGTAGTCGACCAATTTGTCAATTACCGCCTTCTGCTGTTCGTCCTCCGCATACTGGCTCGCAAGCTTCAAGTACTCGACGATTTTTGTCAACGCCTGCCCGTAAAGTCCGTTGGTAGTCCATCGTTTTTCGTAGATTTTCCCGTCAGCGTCCTTAACCAAGCGGCTGTTCATACCATACATCACAGGATGCTCCGGATCGCCTTTTTCTTTCTCCGCGAGATAATAGTCTTCCGCTTCTTTTTGCGTTACTCCATCATAGTAATTGCTTGCCGATGTCTTTATCAGATCCTGCCCCTCCGCAAGATTCACTCGTTTCGGCAACACCATAGGGTCGAATATAACCTTGCATATCTCATCCATGTCAATATCGCCAATCGTGTCAGAGCATTTCGCCCACTGATTTCTGAACCAGCCTTCGTTGAACCCTGGCACAAACTTCTCCGTACCATAATGATGATGTATGCCGTTGGAAAACCACACCCTTTTCAAATATACCTCCATCGCCTTGAAATCGTCCGTATTATGGTCGACCAGCAATGAGTCAGCCTGATAGATAGATTCCAAGACGTGACGTATCCTCAGATTGTACTTGCAATTCTGATCATACAGTATGTCACGTCCCCACAGGGCCGCCTCCGAAAGATAGTATATAAAGATTTTCTGATTTAAATTCAAGTTCTCAAATCCTTCGACCTTGTAGCGCAACATCTGCAAGTCGGCGAATCGCTCGTTCGCGTATTCAAAACCATCCCCATCTGCCGTGCTGTCCTTTGGAGCGGAACATGAGGTTAAAGTAATAGCGGATATAGCCATGGCTTTTATTATTCCTTTCATAAATTATTATTGCTTAGGCACAAAACATATTTCCGTGCAAAGATACAAATAAAAACAACACACGATACGTTCAACGCAAACTTTTTATTCCTTTCATTTCCTTTCCGCTATACCATAGCAACAACTGAAAT
>CAZHZH010000096.1:0-3195 GCA_964537205.1 uncultured Bacteroidaceae bacterium | reverse complement strand
AGAAAAACGATACAACTAAAAATTCGGGAAATGCAGTGAGTTCAATAAAACGAGCCATCACTCATAGCACAATTTATTCACTATATTGTATATTACATCCACCCATGCAGGACATAAAAAAAACTGCACACTCGTATTCCGATTTAAAAGCCACTCAACACCATCTAAAATTACCCAACTGGGAAAAAAATTTTTCCCAACTGGATTTTTCAAAAAAACCAGTTGGGCGCATATTTTTTGCTAATTGCGCACTTTGCGCAGACCAATGGCAAACAACCCGTCTTTTAATAAATTGCTTCGTGTGCGATGATTTTATTTAACATTCAATGCAGACAACCTCGCCAACAACACATCAATGTAATCAAAGAATCCTGTTACGGCACGTTCCAACCTCCTAATCTCCAGCTCTGATAAGTTCTTGTCATAGTCAATGCTACATCCCGCATATTACTAATTTGTATCATCTTTCTTTTCTGCCGCAATCATCCTCTGTTCTTGCTGCATTGAAATTTCAGTGATATTTACATGCATACCATAGTTGAGGATGCTCATGGCTACAACATAAAGGTACATGGCTGTCAGAATGTTGATGGACTTGATACACTCTTCCGCTGTTGATGTAGGTGCCTTGTGCGCATTGTCGTTGCGCCACTCACGCACATTTTCGAGATAACCATAAAACAGCTTGTCTGTCGGATCGGAGGAATACTTCAACCATTTCAGACATGGTGTCTGGAAGATACAGTCGGATAAGGTAGCCTTTTCACCTTCATGTCCGGAACGTGTGCTGACTATCTCCTTATGGTTTCGCAGATAATACACCTTCTTCAAGAATACCTCGAAGCGGCTTACCAGTGTGCCGAAGTGCTGCTTCAAGTCCACGAGTGGTAATGGAACAGGGCTGCAATACAAGCGGTTGAAGGCGTTTTGTATCACATCGTTCGCACCATCGATGTCATCGGTGGTTTTGGCACCGATGATGGTAACCAGGTCGTCGGCTATTTGCGTGTATGGCTTCGGACGGGTCTTGAACACGCTGAACACCTGTTCTATGGTTGGCAGTATCTTCTCCTTGAACCGCTCGGGGTTGAAGATGAGCGCATCGCCTTCCGCACGGTAGTTCTGATACATCAGGTCGGCCATCTGTGTCATGATGCTGTTGTACAGTTCCTTGTTCTGGAACAACCGGTCGAATGCTCCTACACTGTCGTCATAGCACTGCTGGGCGGCCTTCTCGAAGATGTCGGGGAAGATACTCTCGGCAAACTGCTTGGAGTCGTTGTTCTTGGCTTGCTTGGCGAGCTTGCGCTTGTTTGCCGACGTGCTGAGCTTGTCGAATATGGCTTCTACTATCACGCGGTCGGCAGGTGAGAAGTTGCCCTTGTACATCAAGTTCACCTTCTCAATGATGTTAGACAGCAGGTCGGTGTTGTCGTCAAGCTTCATCCCGCCTTTCACGTTCTCGCCCTTGATGCCGCCCTTGCCCTTCTCCAAGGCTATCTTCAGCATGTCTCCTTCCTCTATGCGCGAGTTGACAAGTTCTATCTGCTTGTTCAAGTCCACCTTGTCGTGTTTGCCCGCAGGTAACAGGCGGCAGAGCAAGTCGCAGAACACGTAGGTCTTGTAAAGCGAGCGGTCGTAGGTGCGTTCCACCTGCGCCATGTATGCATAGAAACGCACAAAGTTCTTGATGAGCGAGCGCACCTTGAAGCGAGTGTCCTCGTCCAACTGTTCAAACCGTGTAACGACGGGTTTGAAGGCATTGCTTAATTTTGCAAGACGGCTCTTGTCTCCTTTGGTCTCAGAGGCGAGTTTGTAGATGGCTTCCTCGTCGTTTACACTCCAAAGGTGATACTGCGCTATGTCGTTGCGGAAATTATACACCCCGTTCACATCCACGGGGCGGATAAGCTCCGTAGCTGTGTAGAACGGCTCGAAAGCTTTTTTGATGTCCTCGGGGGCGTTCACAAAGTCGAGGACGTAGGTGTCCGTCTTGTCCTTGTGTGCGCGGTTCAAGCGGCTCAGCGTCTGCACTGCCTTCACTTTCTTCAACTTCTTGTCAACAAACATGGTGTGGAGCAGCGGCTCATCGAAGCCCGTTTGGTATTTGTCGGCAACAACCAACATGTTGAACATGTCGCTGGCAAAATATAGTGGTAGCCTTTCCTCGCTGATATGAAGGTCTCCCTCGCTGTTCAGCTGCGACTCCGTGTATTCCTCGTCGTTCCATTTTACTTTGCCTGAGAATGCCACCATCGGGTGAACATCCGTGTATCCTTTTTCGGTACAGTATTTCTTTATCTGCATGTAGTAGCGCAAGGCATGGGCACGACTCGAAGTCACCACCATCGCCTTTGCCTGCCCACCGATGGCGGCAAGCGTCACCTGCCGGAATTTCTCTACGATGATTGCCGTTTTTTGGTTGATGACGTGCTGGTGGTTGTCGTGATGAGCTTTGACCGCTCTTGTTGCCGGAGTTTCTTCGTATGTGGGGTCGGCTGATATTCGCTTCTGTATCTCGTAGGTGACACTGTAAGGCGTGTACTGTTGCAGTACATCCATGATAAAGCCTTCTTCAATTGCCTGCAGCATGGAATAGATGTGGAACGGACGGTACTTATCATCTTCGGGAGTCTTACCTTTTTCCACGAGTTCGCCGAAGGTCTGCAGCGTCTTAGGCTTCGGCGTGGCGGTGAAGGCATAGAACGAGAGGTTGTCGTGTTTGCCCTGGGCGAGCAAGTCTTCCAACATGCCGTCACGCTCTTTTTCCAGTTCTTCCTCCGTCTTTTCCTCCAACTCAGCCATCTCATGCAGTGCCTCGTCGGTGTCCGCTAATGCTACTTTCACTTTCTCCGCACTCTTTCCGCTCTGGCTGCTGTGTGCCTCGTCAACGATGATGGCGTAGCGCTTGCCACTCCGTGAGGTCACTTCCTGATAGATGACGGGGAAGCGGTGGAGGGTGCAGATGACGATGCGGGCGGCACCTTCGTTGATGACATCGCGCAATTTTGTCGACGGATCGTTGTCGGTAATAGTCTCTATTTGTCCTTCTATGTGGTCGAAACCCAGTATGGTGGATTGAAGTTGCGAGTTGAGGACACGGCGGTCGGTGATGACGAACACAGCATCAAAGACCAACTTCTGCGCCACGTCGTGCAAGGATGCAAGGCGGTATGTAAGCCATGCTATGGAGTT
>CAZHZH010000095.1:0-9368 GCA_964537205.1 uncultured Bacteroidaceae bacterium | reverse complement strand
GTATAGACTTTGGCATCCATTGTTAATTCAATATTGAAAGGAAGTTGAGTATGTCCTTCCGCTCCATAACTCAGATTGAGACAGTGAAAGGATTGAAACCCTGATTCGTCGGACGTGACGTGCGCATATTCGGCACTCACTCCAATCTCGACACGTGTATGAGATTTCTCGTATGAGGTGTGGACTGACGCTGAGGGAGCAAATGTATTGACGGTACGCTTATGATTTACAAATTCCGTTGAACTCGAATAATTGAACATGGCTGATGCGCTGAGATAAAAACGGCGTGAGGCGGTGAATGGTGTACGATAGTTTATTGTCCCGTTTAGTGCTGTTCGTCCACGCATATTCATCAGACTTATAGTCTGTACGCCTGTAGCTGTGTCGTAGAGAACGGTCCGAGCTATCTGGCGCGGGCAAAAGCTGACTGCTGTGGATGCCAAAAACATTTTGCGTGAGCGGTAGTCCATCTTGCGATAAAGCAAGGATAGGCTGTGCGTAATAGAACTTCGTATGTTGGAGTTGCCCCCTAAGCTTATGATGAGCGGGTTCGTACTGTCGCTGTAAGGTATGAAGTTGGTCATTTCCGGTGCCTGCCGCTTCAATCCATACTCAAATTGAAGCAACCACGTGTTGGGACGTTCGTAGCCGATGCGTATTTGAGGCTCAACAAATACGAAACTTTTTGTAAGGCATGTGTCTATTGTGTTGCGCTGATAAGAGAGCGTGGAATGTTCCATACGCATTGACGCGTTAATAGATGCGTTTATGCGTCGACCGGACTTTATTTGACGGAACAGGTTGAGTCCCACGCGCGGTGTACTCGTCAAAGTATGCAAATCGGAATGGTATGAGTTGATTGCGTCAAGTGTCTGTAGCATTTGGGTCACAGAGTCACTTACAAGATAAAGAAGACGTGGTGCGTGGTTGTATTTCAGATCCAATGACAGAGACGGGGATAACGTAATCATCCATCCTGCCACATCATTCCATGTCACAGGGCAACTTACAGAAAAAGCTCCGCTTGCACTTCGTTGTGAGTTTATTCCCCGTGTACGGCGTTCAGTATCGGAATTTTCCGTCAACTGCCAAAACCGCACTTCATTGAGTTCGCCGCTCCTGGTGTGCCCGTCCGAGAAATCCCCTCCAAGATGCAGGTGAAGTACGTCGCCGAATTCTGACACCTTGAAGGAAGCGTCGGCTTCCATGCCTCCGCTCCACAAATGTCCGTTTTGGGTTCTGCGCACCACTTGAGTTGATATGAGGGACGATTGCTGTCCGAAAACGCTTCCTGAGATGAAGAACAGACTATCGATAATCGAACCATACTCTTCGTCAATAGGAGCGGACATTTCTGCCTGCCATGAAGCCGCGTCCGAATGATTGTCAGCATACTCTATCTTAGGTTTCAGAACTACATGGAATCCGCTTCCCGGACGTTTCAACTCCAATGTGTGGCGCATTAAGAGATGGGTGGCTTTATCCTTGCTTGATGAGCGCAGGCGTGAATAGTTGTCGCCTGTATCGAGAAAACGCACCATAGACTGCCGAATATGTGAGTCCTGGCTATTGTAGTCCACCGAGAGCTCGCCCGAGTATGTGAATCGTTTGCGCCGGTCGTCGATTGTGTGCATAAGTCCGGCCGACGTGTAGTCGGATGGTACTGTAAGGCTGTATTGGCTGTTCCATTGCCCTGACGTACCGGGGATGGTGGCATCGTTGGTGTTGTTGGTATTGACAAACGCCACTGAGCGTGAGTAATTGGAAAAGCGCAAGCCGAAGAGCTTTGCACGATAGCGGTCGTCTGTACCCGCTCCTACGTCAGCATTCACCGACCAGCCAAACGAGTAGATGCGCTTCAAGTTCACGTCCATCACGAGCTCTTTCTCGCGATCGTTCAACCGGTGTATGCCAAGGGCGATGTCGCTGTCGGACTCGCGGCGGTAGACCTTTATCTTGTCCACCATGTATGCCGGTAGATTGTCGAGTGCGATTTTGGGATTTCCCCGGAAGAAATCCCTTCCGTTCACAATCAGGTTGTCCACAAACTCACCGTTCACGTATATGCGCCCTCCTTTAAGCTCCACGCCGGGCAGCTGTCGCACAAGTGCGTCGAGCATGGAGCCGTTGGCAAGTTCGAATGCATCAGCGTTGTAAACTACAGTGTCGCCCCGCATCACCATCTTGATTTTCGAGGCTGTCACCATTACCTCGCCAATGCTTCCGCCTTCCAACTCACCTTTCCGTGGAAGTTTCCTCAGTTTGACATTGTCGAGGGTTATGCGTGGGCGGCGGTGGCGACTGAATTTCAAGCTGACATGTTGCGACAAAGGTTGATAGCGTGGATGCGAGTAACATATAATGTAGTCACCCGATGCGGGCAGACTTAACCTGAAACCCCAACTGGCATTCAGGGCTGTTCCCATAACTCTGGTGCTGTCAGCGTTCCATACTGTTATCGCACAACTATCGACCGCCTCACCTGTGAAACTGTCAACCACAGACCCCGACAGGCTGAAGGCGGCATGTTGTCCTGCGGCATGAACTCCGAACAGGAGACATGCCATAATGATTGTTATTTGTTTCATGCCGCAAAACTACAAAATCATTATGAATGCGGATACAAGGCGGTATTCGCAAATAATTCGCATTCAGCTCGCATCGTCATTTGCGTCAGCGAATCCTCAGTGCGCTATGCCACAGTGCTATGAGATCCGCTATGAGGATCTACTCAGTCCTAAAAGGCTTCGGGACGAAGTGAGAGTCAGTCTTCGGGATGACGATATGTGGAGAAGGTGATTGAGTGGACGTGAGGTGTGTAAAGCGGTGACCCTGCACGGGTCTGTATAGGGGGATGCTCTGTACCCCCAGTCAGTCCTTCGGACATGACAGAGGGTTACTCAAGCGGTGAGTCCGCCAGACTCATTAATAAGGTACGGCAATGCTATGGGTTCTGCTATGAGGATCTACTCGCTACGCTCGAGATGACGGGTGGGGGAGGTCGTCGGAATGAAGGGTCTGGGTAGCGAATATTTATAGCTATTTCTTGTTGAGTATGTACTGATGTATCAGTTTTTGAATCTCAGGGGATGCCGTTCTGTTCGCCTTGCACCTGTTTATAATCTCTAACCGGAGTTTTTCTGGGAGTTTCACTTTCTTCCATACGTCATGGCGGTTATACCACTGACCTGTACCAGTTACGCTGTCGGGCATGTACCAGTTTCCTTTGCGCCCCATCTCAGTATAGACTCCGTCATTGTAGGTGAATGTACCATACTCATGGGGCAGAATCTTGTATTCCTTGCCTTCAAAAGTAATCTCGGCACAGGCATATTCGCCTGTAGGTCCATAGTATTTGACAGAGGAATATTCCTTGCCGCATACAAGCTTTTGCTCTCCCTCGTATTGCACGGATTGCAAAACCCATGTGCCGACAATGCTCTTGTCAGGCATCTTTTTATTCTGTGCGCATGCGGGTTGGACGAGGATTGCCGCATAGAAAAACACTGAAGTAATAAATCTAAACATAGTTACGTTTGTTTTTTTTATGTGCATAGAGCGTTCGTGGCGCCGGAGCACTTGGTGTGACATATTTTTCATGTAGAAACGAGGATACACTGCATTTTTGTGTATGACGGAGTTCGCAAATTGTTCGCAAGCCGTTACAACGTCATGATGAAGTCGTCCCAGTCCGCTGACTTGCCCTTTTTGAGGAATACTTTCTGATAAAGACGCGCCCTTATGGAGCTGATGGTGTTTGGGGCTTTATACAGAACTTTGGCGATGTCCTTTTGCTGAATTCGCATCTTAATAAGCATACATACTTTATATTCGGTGTCGCTTAACTTGATAAGTCCGAACAGATTGCGCGTGAACTGAGGGTAGGCACTATTGAGCTGTCGCTCCATCTCTTTCCAGTCCTCATCATCAAGATGGCCTCTGGCGGCAATCCTTCTTTGAATGTCAAAGTAGTAGTCGGAGTTCATGAAGTCGTTCTCTACTTCTTTCAATGCATTTTTGACCTTTACTGGGCGCGTCTCACGCTCATCGGCAATCTGCTTAAGCTGCTTTCTGAGCCGTTTGTTCCGTTTGTGGATTATTAAGGTGTACGACAATAAGACGAAGGCTATTATGGTGATGAATGCGAGAATATAGAGAATGGTGTGGTTTTGCTGTCTCAGTTCCGACTCCGTCATGGAGAACATGAATATTTTGCGGGTGTTATTGGCGAAGTCATAGTTTCTCACAATATCGAATATGCCTTCTTCGTTTGCCCGTACGTATCCGTCGGTCCTTGTATATGTGCATATTCTGCCGTGTCTTTGTATTTTGATTGTGGAATCACCCACTACATTAAGTGGACGTACTATGCCATCCTCAAAATAAATGTGTTCTCCATGACCTTTATACACGTCGGCGTATGTTGTTTTTGCCTCGGGGATAATGACGAACCCGCTGTCGAGGTATTGTATGTCGCACGTATACACCACGCTGTCGTCATAGGCTTGCATGTGAGTCACACGGTTGATATTGGGATAGTTGTATGTCTCGCCACTCGGATATTTGATTTGTTTCAAAACCCATGTGCCGTTCAACTTGTGTCGGTTTCCACCGGACGATGCGGCTTCTTCCCCCTGTGCCGACAGCGGCAGGAGAAGAGCCAAACTGAGTAAGACCAGACTTGCTTTCATCATGATTGTGCCTGTTTGATTTGGAACTGTCAAATGTGCGCGTTTCTGAATTGCGTAACAAAGATAACGTTTTTACAGTTCTCCGGCAAACGTTTTACGTGAAAAAGACCCCTATTATTTGGCAACTCCAACTTATAGCCGTAACTTTGCACCCCAAAAAGAAAAAGAGTCATTATGAAAGAAAACAGAGACGCACTTGCTTATGGAGAGATGCGCGTTCCGCGTCTGTTCCGCAAACTTTTCTTCCCAACATTATTGGGTCTTGTATCATCCGTGTTACTAAATCTCGCCGATGGCATCTTCGTCGGAAGGGGTGTGGGAAGTGACGCCTTGGCGGCGATCAATATAGCCGCTCCGGTATTCCAAATCGCCACAGGCATCGCCTTGATGTTCGGTAGCGGTGTCAGCGTCGTGGCCGCCGTACACATGAGCAAAGGGAATTACAAGGCGGCGAATATAAACATGACCCAGGCGTTTACAATCGGATTGTCGCTTATGCTGGTCAGCCTGGCGGTGATTAATATATTCCCGCGTCAGACCGCATACCTTTTCGGCGGGAACGATTTGCTGTATCCGATGGTACACCAATATCTTATAGGAGTCAGTCCCTGCCTGCTGTTCATGGTTGTCAACATTGTGGGACTATTCGCAATACGTCTTGACGGCTCACCGAACTTCGCCATGACCGTGAACTTGGTGAGTTGCATACTCAACATATTCCTCGACTGGCTGTTCGTGTTCCCATTTGGCTGGGGTATATTCGGGGCGGCTGTAGCAACGTCGATTTCAACCGGCGTGGGTACGGTGATGGTAGTGTGGTACTTCTCCCACAAAAGTTCGAAGTTGAAATTCTACAAGCCAAAATTCTCTCATACCGCCATACACTTGACGATTCGAAATTGTGGCTACATGTTGAGGTTGGGACTGCCTACATTCATCGCAGAGACAGCGATAAGCTGTATGATGATAACAGGCAACTTTGTGTTCATGCACTACCTGCAGGAAGACGGAGTTGCCGCGTTCTCGGTGGCGTGCTATCTGTTTCCGATGATCTTCATGTTCGGTAACGCGATAGCCCAGTCGTCGCTGCCTATTGTAAGCTACAACTACGGACTTGGCAATACGGGACGCATACGCGAGGCCTTTCATCTGTCCGCCGGACTTGCGTGCGGACTTGGTCTGACCATGTCGTTTGTCGGTTATTTCTTAGCTCCGCAGATCGTGAACCTGTTTCTCGACAGCGGGGCAGACGCGAACGTGATAGGGCGGAAGGGAATTCCCCTGTTCTTGCTCACGTGCCTGCCTTTCACACTGAACATCGTGCTTATCGGCTATTTGCAGAGTTTGGAACGGTATCGTCCCGCTACTGTCTTCATGCTGTTGCGTGGCTATATACTCATCATACCATGTTTCATACTTATGCCGTTATTGTTTGGAAACGAAGGCTTGTGGCTTGCCGAACCTCTGTCGGAGACTATTACGCTGGTGGTGCTGCTATCCTACTTGTTGTTTACCAGAGCCAAGCATGTGGAGGCTTGAGGAATTACATCTTCTTGTGTTTTTCGTCGTAGTGTAGGAAGACGCCTGCGAGTATGGTTCCTGATATGCTGTGCCACGCGCAGCTGATGGCGCAAGGAAGGACTGCGAGCGGCTGGGCGGCGAAGAAGTTGGCTGCGAGTACCGTGGCAAGCCCTGCGTTTTGCATGCCGACTTCTATTGATATGGTGCGCTTTTTCGCTACGTTGAATTTGGCAAGTCTCCCGGCGAACCATCCTAACAGGTAGCCTAATGAATTGTGGCAGAACACGACGGCGAAGGTTAGGATGAACAGCATGAAGCCGCGTGACACAAGGTCGTCGTGCACTGTGGAAATGACTCCGCCAACAATGATGGCAAGACAAGTGACACTGACGCCCGGCATTAGGCGCTGTAACGTCGGGAAAAACGTCTTGTGGCTGTAGAAGTAGTTGAGCGTACAGCCTAACGCTACCGGAATAATGGTGACAATGAATATATTGGTGAACATGCCAATGGTGTCGATGTGTATGATCTCACCAGCCAATAACTGCATGAGCAGAGGGGTCATGACGGGGGCGAGAAGGGTGGAGGCACACGTCATGCCGACAGAGAAAGCGACATCACCATGACACAGAAACGACATTATGTTGCTCGACACGCCGCCAGGGCAGCACCCGACAAGCATGATGCCAAGGGCGAGGGCCGGCTCCAAATGGAATATATGCACGAGGAGCCATGCTACGCCAGGCATAATGATGAACTGCGCACAAGCTCCAATCAAAATATCAAACGGACGCTTTAGTAGGATGCGGAAATCATCGGATGTCAACGTAAGGCCCATAGTGAGCATGATCACGCCGAGTATGGCGGTTTGGGTGTTGCCGCGCACCCAGTCGAAAATATGGGGAAAGAAAAATGTCACGACCGCTACAGCTATTACAAAAGCCGACGCGTGCTTCGCAAGTCCTGCGGAAAACGAAACTAATGCCTTAATCATATAATTAATGTCTTACTAAAACCAACAAGAGTGGATGATATTGCGCTCTCTTCATTTAATCTGTCTGCAAAGTTACGCTTTTTTCCCACTGGTTGTTTGAGGCATGGGGAAAAGTGTAATGAGAATGTAACATAATCGTAATGACTGTGCATTATCTATTGGCGTTATTTGCGGCATAAAACAGATAACAAGTTAATAGAGCTATATGGACAGTGTGTTCTTGGGAATTGTAGTGTTCCTCATAGTATTGGCGGTATTCGACTTAGTGGTCGGAGTGAGCAACGACGCTGTGAACTTCCTTAATTCGGCTATCGGAGCCAAGGTGGCCAAGTTTAAAGTAATATTATTAGTTGCGGCAATCGGAGTGTTCGCCGGAGCGTCGACGAGCAACGGGATGATGGACGTGGCGCGGCATGGCATAATGACGCCTGCGTTTTTCTCATTCTACGACGTGATTTGTGTGTTTCTTGCCGTAATGGTTACGGACATCGTCATACTCGACACGTTCAATACTTTGGGAATGCCTACGTCGACGACCGTGAGCATGGTTTTCGAACTGCTTGGCGGCTCGTTCGCGATTGCGTTGATAAAGATCATAAGAGGCGCTACCGATTCGGATGGCAGGTTGCTCGGATTGGGCGACTTGCTCAACACGGAGAAGGCGATGAGTGTGATTCTCGGCATATTCCTCAGTGTGGCAATTGCGTTCGCATTCGGAGTAGTGGTGCAGTGGGTGACCCGGCTTATTTTCACCTTCACATACAGGGTAAACGGGAAGACGACTAACGTGGACGGGAACACTGGAAGTCGGTTCGTCTCGTCTCTGAAGATCGGTATATTCGCCGGGATTGCCGTTACAAGTATTATATGGTTCTTGCTGATTAACGGACTAAAAGGCTCCAGTTTCATGACCGATGACGCAAGGCATTACATAAACAGTCACGCATTGTATATCATTGGGGGAGGCATAGTAGTCTTTTCATTTATCATGACAGTGCTAAGCGCTTTCAAGGCGCCTGTCCTGAAATTCGTGGTATTGCTTGGCACCTTCGCGCTTGCAATGGCGTTTGCGGGGAATGATCTCGTGAACTTCATAGGGGTTCCGCTGGCCGGTCTTGAGTCGTACCAGGACTATATGGCAAATGGGAATGGAGACTCCACCGGCTACATGATGACCGGGCTCATGGACAATGCCCGTACGCCTGTGTTATTCCTCGTTTTGGCAGGCGTGGTAATGGTACTTGCGCTTGTGTTCTCGAAGAAGGCTCAGAACGTAGTGAAAACAAGTGTTGATTTAAGCAGGCAGGATGAAGGTGATGAGATGTTCGGTTCAAGTGCTGTTGCAAGAACAATAGTCAGATTTGCGTCACATGTCACCACGTATGTCACGCATTGGATACCTCGGCCGGTGGCAAAATGGATTGATTCGCGTTTTAATAGCGAGTCGGCTATATTGGAGGATGGAGCTGCGTTCGATTATATACGCGCGGCGGTTAACCTTGTACTTGCTGGTTTGTTAGTGGCAATAGGTACATCGCTGAAACTTCCTCTGTCTACAACCTACGTCACTTTTATGGTGGCAATGGGAACAAGCCTTGCTGACCGCGCGTGGAGTAGGGAAAGCGCGGTATTCCGCATTACGGGTGTCCTTAGCGTCATCGGAGGATGGTTCATCACGGCCGCGGTAGCGTTTTTCGTATGTTTCATTATAACGACAATCATGTTCTTTGGCAATTTCCTGGCGATGGGTCTCTCTGTGATTCTTGCCGTACTGCTGCTTATACGCGCGAACAAACAATACGGTAACAGGAAGAAAGAGGAAGAGGACGACAAGATATTCAAGGAAATACTTCGTTCGAACGACGAGGCTGAGAATTGGAACTTATTGCGCATACATGTACGCCGTAACAACTGCCGGCAACTCGGACGAATCATGGGTTGTTATGTGGCATCTACCGACGCCTTTTTCAGCGAGGAATATCGGAAACTTAAGCACGTGAGTGGAGACATAGAAGATGCGAGAAAAGATTTCAAGAGACAACGCCGGCGGGAGATAATAGGACTCAGGCGTATTGACCCTATTATCGCCATGGAGAAGAATACGTGGTATTTCCACATGGAAAACTCGCTTGAACAGATGCTGTATTGTGTGAAACGTATGA
>CAZHZH010000094.1:0-9443 GCA_964537205.1 uncultured Bacteroidaceae bacterium | reverse complement strand
AAAAAAATTTTTTCTAACTGGGTAATTTTACAGGGGTGTATTGGACAGTCTAATACAAACTTCAGTATGCAAGTTTTTTATCTACCATAACGAGCTTACAATATTTATAATTTTCTCGAATAAACGGTATCTTTTATCATATGGTATTATGCCAGAATCATCAGAGGGAAGAGTGCCAGACAATCTTAGGGATGGACAGGTCGGACTGACCGGCAGACATAACGATAGCATTCATCCCAGCTGCAACCAAGAAAACGATAACGGTCAAACATACCGTCCATTCTGCGCCCCCTTGAATTGAAATACAGACCTATGGAATAATTCGGGTTGGCTTCTGCAAGCGAACTCGACCAATAGAAACCGCATTTGCCTTCGTCGTCCACACCCTTGAGAGAGCCGGCTGCCGGCAAAAAGATTGAATTGCCATTCGGACCCATTACCCTAAAACCATTCTTGCCACACTGAGTAACCCATATCCATGTACACTTGTTCAAGAGTTCCTTTATTTCATTAGCCATCGGCATGCGCCAAGGACTACCAAGTGACATAGTGGCGGCATCGTCATCCGCATCAAGGACTGCCTTGTCACCAGCCCCCGTATATTTACGCCATCTGACATTCTTATATGAATCGCCACTCAAATAATAAGGTGCGGCAAACCATGAGTCTGCCAAAACATCACCTGCGCGCGGAGATGTCCCGGCCCATGCAAAGTAGTCGCCATTTGCCTCGGGACTTGACGCTCCAAGATTGCACGCCGCCCACTTTACACTGAGACCAAGGTCTATGTATGCCATAGACTTTTCTCCATTCGCCAATGTTTCCAATGAGTCCATTGTAGTAATTTTTAGTTCACAAGTATTTTATCAATATATAGTATACAAAACTCGTTTGCAATTCCCGTATTACAAAACGTGCTGCAAAGATAAGTATTGTCTTTCACATGTCCAAATTTTGCCAACTAACATTGCCACCAATTAAAAAAGCCTGTCCGCATTATGAATAAAGCTCAAAGCAGTCGGCATAAAGGGTTAAGCCGCCGAAAAATCCGTTCTGTAATTGCCCATACGCCCATCGTCGAGCAACTGCCAAACAATCGTCGGGCAACTGCCAGACAATCGTCAGGCAACTGCCAAACAATCGTCGGGCAACTGCCAGACGATATACGAGTTGTACATAAAAGCTTGTCAACTCAGTGCAAGACATACCGACTTACTTGTCATTTGCCGTTCATAACCATTGTTTATAGGAATAAAAATTATATCTTTGTATGCTGGATTAAGCAACAGCATGGACTACATGAGATTCGAACGAACATATCTGACCGCAATATTCGCCATTTTTATTTCGATGGGAGCGGCTATGGCCGAGACAGACTTCCAACCCATACAGTTTACAACTGCCGATGGACTGGTTAATAATACTGTCCGTAAGATTATACAAGACTCAGAAGGGAACATCTGGATTGCGACATCCAACGGGCTGAGCATGTACGACGGCAGGCACTTCACGAATTTCCGTCCGCGGCACGGGAGCAACAACGTCCCCGGACTTGCCGATCAAAGGATAAAGGATATATATGAAGACCGGCATAAACGACTATGGATATTCTCGCCCACAGGTACAGCCTCATGCTACGACATCAAGAGAAAACACTTCATCGAGTATAAGACCCACAAGTTGCAAATACCAGCCAACCCAGACACTTCTTCAGTCACACAACTCACTTATCTCGACGGAACGATATGGAGGGTTGTCAAAGGCGGAGGAATCTACATCACAGACCCTAAGACCGGCGCCACAGAACACATAACGACAGACTCGCCCGACCTTCAACTACCGACCAACGCCCTTAAATGCATAATGAAGGATAAAGAAGGCAATATATGGATAGGTACAGACAACCTCGGCATCACCCTGCTCAAAGCCAGTCGCAACGACGGGTTTGAATACATACTTGAGGGCAAGTGCATACGAATGCTTACAATCGTGGGAAACAACATGATAGCGGCAGGCGACATGGACGGCAATGTTTGGATATACAACCAGGCTCTCGACAGTTGCCTGTATACTACCCGCCACAATGCCAACACCTATTGCATGAAGATCGATAAAGAGGGAAGACTGTGGGAAGGCACAAAGGGAGAGGGACTCTTCATCGGACACAAACAACACCTTCCCAACAACGGCAAGCCAGGCTCACTGTCACACAACAACATCTACTCATTATTATGTGACAAAAGCGGACGTATGTGGGTGGGAACTTTCGGTGGCGGACTATGTTTGGCCAAACAAGGCAAGGACGGGAGCTACACATTCCGCACTTTCTTCAACGATAGTTACGGCACGAGGCGAATCAGGGCGATGGTCGAGGATGACAAGGGCCGGATATGGGCGGCCACAAGCGAAGGCGTATGCATCTTCAAACCGTCCGAACTGATGAGGGATTCGGATTCATTCACCCAATGGACCACCACGAACGGCAAATTGAAGAGCGACGAGATACGCACAATCTTCAAGTCAGACACAGGACATATTTACATTGCCGAAACAGGCGAGGGCTTTTGCATCGACGGGACAAGGCATTTTGGGACTGCCGACAACCTGGCCAACCCAATGGTCCAGTGCTTCGCGGAAGACCTGCAGGGCATGATCTGGATTTCCACAGAATTCGGTGTCTCCAAGTATAATCCTGCGACTGGCAAGTTTACCAACTATTTCTTCTCACGCAAAATGATTAACAATGTGTACAGTGAGAACTGCGGTCTTACGATGGCAGACGGAAGGATAGCGTTCGGCACAAACAACGGAGTCATCATCATCAAGCCATCCGTATACAACAGTGCCAGCCAAGACCAGGCAATCAAAGCCGATGAGGTGACAATTGACGGTCGCGACATAAAGCACGATACAAAATACATAGTCCGCACATGGTGGAAGTCGCCTTTCTCCATCACATTATGTATAATACTCATAGCGGCCGCAATAATACACTTGTTGCGCGTCAAACACAACAACAAAAGGTTCCACCACGCCATAAAGGGGTTGAAAACACAAAAGGAGGACATAGTGGAGAAGTTCTCAAACGACGTAGCCATCCGGAAGAAAGGCAATAGGGCCGCAGACGACAAGGAGTTCATGGAAAAAGTCGACCACATACTTGGCGATCAACTCGCAAACGCGGACTTTACCGCCAACGACTTTGCATCACAAATGGGGTTGGGACGTACCGTGTTTTTCAACCGGATGAAAGAAATAACAGGGTTCTCACCCAAAGAATATATAAACATCAAACGAATCAAACGAGCGGCGGAACTCATTTCCACCACATCGCTGACAATATCTGAAATATCCGACATGGTAGGAATCAGCGACCCGCTTTACCTTTCACGCGTCTTTAAGTCTGAATATGGATGTTCACCTACCGAATGGAGGAAACGGACAAGTATAAAAAGATAAGAGACATACTCATCAACGAGCCTGTCTCTCTCCTACTAATTTACACTATTTAATCACCTTCTTCAGTGATAAAAAACTAAGTGCTTCTTTTGAATCCGCTACAAAGTTAGCACAATTATTCTATTTGACAATACCAATTTTGAACTTTCTTCATTTTTTCTTGCATTCACACGAAAAAACAAGAAATTTGACTTCAAACGGCTGTCGAAATATCAAATAAATAGTTGTAACCTTGTTATGCTTTCTTTATATAGTCAACAATCCATTGTCCGACTTCCTTCGTGCCGTATTTCGCACCGCCTTCGACCTGGATTTCTGGTGTACGGACGTTAGCGTCAAGACTCGCATTGACCGCCTTACGGATGAGCGCGCCTTCCTCCTTCAAGTCGAAATACTCAAACAACATGGCTGCTGACAATATCTGTGCGAGAGGGTTGGCTATATTGAGTCCTTTAGCCTGTGGCCATGAACCATGAATAGGTTCAAACACAGGAGTGTGTTCACCAGTACTTGCCGAAGGAAGCAAGCCCATGGAGCCTGTGATACAACTACCCTCATCGGTAAGTATGTCGCCGAACGTATTCTCAGTGACCATGACATCAAAGAACCTCGGTTCCTGAATCATACGCATCGCCGCATTGTCCACATACATGAAGTCGGTCTTCACCTCCGGATATTCAGGAGCCATAGCCTGCGCCACCTTACGCCACAAACGGCTTGACGCAAGAACATTCGCCTTGTCGACCACAGTGAGGTGCTTGTTGCGCTTCATCGCATAAGAATAGCCCACACGCAGTATTCTTTCGATTTCATGACGTGTGTAAATATCGGTGTCATAAGCCTTTTCATCATCCTCGTACTTTTCACCGAAGTACATGCCGCCAGTCAATTCACGGATGCAGATGAAGTTAGCCCCACGGACAAGCTCGTCTTTCAGCGGAGACTTATGTACGAGACAGTCGAAAGTCTCTACCGGACGTATGTTGGCAAACAAACCTAATTTCTTGCGCATAGCCAACAACCCCTGTTCAGGGCGCACCTTGGCGTTTGGATTGTTGTCGAACTTAGGGTCGCCAACAGAGGCGAACAACACCGCGTCGGCATCCAAACATATCTGGAACGTCTCCTCCGGGAACGGATCGCCCACCTCGTCGATTGCATGAGCCCCGCAAAGAGCCTCCTTATAGCTAACATCGTGCCCGAACTTCTCACAAACGGCACTCATCACGTTCACACCTTGTTCCATTATCTCCGGCCCGATTCCGTCACCGGCAAGAACTGCGATTTTCAATTTCATCTTTGTAATTATTTTGTTGTTATTGTATTATACTTATTCCTCTTATTGCAAGCCTTCATCTATTCGTTAATGAGGTTGAGCATCTTGATTGTTGCCTTGATAGCCGCCTCTGTCTGGTCGGCGTCGAGCGCGTGAGTGCGATAGGGCTTGTTATCATAGACCCACGATATTGTAGTCTGCACAAGCGCATCAGTACGTCCGCCTGGCGGTATGCGCACAACATAATTAGTAAGCCAAGGGAACTGGCGGTGCAGTTTGTCACGATAGATATGGCGCACACAGTGCACAAAGGCATCGTACATACCATCACCCATGGCCGACTCCTCATATATTTCGCCATTAACCTCCAACTTCACACTGGCCATCGGCTTGAGTCCGTAGGCAGTACTTACCATATAACTTATCAGCTTCACCTTGTCTTCCGGGGTGCTGTGCTTCAACACGTCGTTCACAATATAAGGCAAATCCTCTTGAGTGACCAATTGTTTCTTGTCACCCAGTTCTATTATGCGGTTGGTCACACGGCGCGTCTGCTCAGGTGTCAGTTCAAGTCCGAGTTCCTTCAAATTCTGCAATATGTTGGCCTTGCCGCTGTTCTTTCCAAGAGCGTACTCACGCTTCCTTCCGAAACGCTCTGGTATGAGGTCGTTGCAGTAGAGATTGTTCTTATTGTCGCCGTCAGCGTGAACACCCGCCACTTGGGTGAATACGTTCTCACCAATAATAGGCATGTTCGACGGCACGGCGATGCCGGAATAGCTTTCAATCAATCGGCTTGCCTCGTTCAGTTTCTCCTCGTGGATGTTGGTAGCGACATGCAGCTGGTCTGAGAGTATTGCCTGCACGCTGCTCAACGGAGCGTTGCCGGCGCGTTCGCCCAGTCCGTTGATCGACGTATGTATTCCCGAACAACCTTCGAGTACGGCATACATAACGTTGGCTGTGGCAAGGTCGTAATCATTATGCGCATGGAAGTCGAAGTGCAACGAAGGAAACCATTCCACCATTTGGCGGACAAACTTCTGTGTGTCTACAGGATTCAGTACGCCCAGGGTGTCGGGAAGCATGAAGCGTTTTACGTTCATGTCCTTCAGCGCGTCGACAAAGCGGAACACATAGTCGGCATTGTCCTTCATGCCGTTGCTCCAATCTTCCAAATAGATGTTGACGCTTATGCCCAACTGATTGGCATAGGAGATCGACTGCTTGATGTCGGAGAGGTGTTCATCGAGTGTTTTCTTAAGCTGATAAGTGCAGTGGCGCTCACTTCCCTTGCAAAGCAAGTTTATCACCCTGCCGCCACATTCGTTTATCCAATCAAGCGAGATCCTGCCATCGACAAATCCAAGAACCTCTACACGGTCCAACTTGCCTGCGGCTTTCGCCCACTTGCATATATTAGTCACCGCCTCTTTCTCGCCATCCGACACACGGGCGGAAGCCACCTCAATGCGGTCGACGTTCAGTTCCTGCAACAGCATCCGAGCCACAATGAGCTTCTCATGTGGTATGAATGACACTCCGTTGGTCTGTTCGCCGTCACGGAGCGTGGTGTCCATTATTTCAATCAGTCTGCCCGACATTGCTTCTGCTCGTATGCCACTATCTTATCCTTATTGTCCAACAAGAAATCGATGTCGTCGAAGGCGTTCATCAGACAATACTTCTTATATGCGTTGATCTCGAATTTTTCACTGTGTCCCGTAGCGAGGTTTGTAACCGTCTGATTCGGAACATCCACTTTGACTTCTGTCTGCGGATTGGCATTGATGCTTGCAAACAGTTCTTTTTGAAAGTCGGTTGTAACCACGACAGGCAGCACAAAGCAGTTGAGAAGGTTGTTGCGGTGGATGTCAGCGAAACTTGATGATATAACCACTCTCACTCCATAGCCTGCGATTGCCCATGCCGCATGTTCGCGGCTTGAGCCGGATCCCCAGTTCTGTCCGCCGACGATGATTTCATGAACGCCCGGTCGCGGAGCCTCGCAAAACTCGGATTTGTTCATGACGAAGTCCTCCACCTTGTTGCCTTTCGCGTCGTACCGCAAGTCATGCATGAACGCGTCACCAAAAAACTTGGGGTCGCGCGTAGTGCTGGCAAGATACCTCGCCGGAATTATCAAGTCGGTGTTGCAGTTGTCGATGGCGATAGGTATGCACGTCGACTGAATTATATTGAATTTCTGTTTAGCCATTTTCGTTTCCTCCTTAATTGTCCTAAAGTTTTCTTGGGTCGGTTATCTTGCCTGTAACCGCACTGGCAGCCACAACGAGTGGAGAAGCGAGAACGGTGCGAGAACCTGGTCCTTGACGGCCTACGAAGTTGCGGTTGCTCGTCGATATGCAAAGCTTGCCTGCCGGCACCTTGTCGGGATTCATGGCAAGACATGACGAGCACGACGGCAGACGAAGTTCGAACCCTGCGTCCTCCAGTATTTTGTCGATTCCCTCATCTATGATTTGCTTACGCACAAGCCAGCTACCAGGGACGAGCAAGGCAACCACTCCGTCCGCCTTCTTCCGTCCCTTTACGACACTCGCAAAAGCTCGGAAGTCCTCTATGCGCCCGTTTGTGCACGCGCCGAGGAAACAGTAGTCAATCGGCTTGCCTTCCAGCTTCTCGCCAGGAGAGAACTGCATATAATCGAGCATGTTGAGGAATTGAGGTTGCTTCGACTCCGGAATCTCATCCAATGCAGGTATGTTGCCGTCGATGGCAATGCCAGCGCCGGGGTTGGTTCCGTAAGTGATACGCGGAGCTATGTCTTCGGCACGATACGTAACTTCCTTGTCGAACACAGCGTCGTCGTCGCTCTTTAATTTCTTCCAACGTTCAACCGCCTTGTCCCATTCCGCTCCCTTGGGCGCATACTCGCGTCCCTTCAGATATGCGAATGTAGTTTCATCCGGCGCTATGATTCCGGCACGGCTTCCCATCTCAATCGAGAGGTTCGACAGTGTCAGCCTGCCTTCCATACTCATGTTGCGGATTGTGCTACCAGCATATTCAACCGCGTATCCCGTGGCACCCGACGTGGTCATCTGCGCCATTATATAGAGCGCCACATCCTTAGCGGTAACTCCGGGCTGCAGTTTGCCCTCGATGTTGATGCGCATAGTCTTTGGTTTGGACTGCAATATGCATTGGCTTGCCAGCACTTCCGCCACTTCGGATGTTCCAATGCCCATCGCTATCGCGCCGACAGCTCCATGTGTGCTTGTATGCGAGTCGCCACACACGATAGTCATGCCTGGAAGCGATAGAGCCTTCTCAGGACCGACCACATGTATGATGCCATTGTCTTTTGTCCCCATCGCAAAGTGCTTGATGCCGAACTCGGCGCAATTGGCTTTCAAAGTCTCGACTTGCTTACGGCCAATAGGATCGTCGATATGATCCTGCTGGTCGCTTGGCGTATTGTGGTCGGGCATAGCAATAACCCGTTCGGGACGGAACACCTTGATCCCCTTATCGCGCAACGTATCAAACGCCTGCGGACTGGTTACCTCGTGCGCGTACAAGCGGTCAATATACAGCTGTGTCGGACCATCCTCCACTTGCTGTACCACATGCGCGTCCCATATCTTGTCAAATAATGTGTTCATTCTACATTCTGTTTGTTTTGATTATGCACGAACCATCGTTCACGACAGTTCGCCGCCTAATCCTTGAATTTGTTTATACAATCAATATAAGCCTCTGCAGACGCGGTCACTATGTCGGTGTTCGCACCGAAACCATAGTATACGTGTCCGTTGTATTCCACCTGCATGTGTACTTTTCCTATGTCGTCCGAACCCTTCGATATTGCCTGAATGGTGAACTCCTTCAATGTCATTTCACGTTTGATGATCGCTTTCAACGCCTTGATGGCGGCATCGACAGGTCCGTTGCCTGATGCGGCCGCCTCAAAGTGTTCGTTGGCAATCTGCAAGCCGATGCTTGCGACAGAGCGCACTCCCTTGCCGGTAGTGACCTGGAGGTAGTCGAGTTTCACATTATGTGTAGCTGAGCGGTCGGCTCCAGCCAATACAAGGATGTCATCATCGGTGACCTCCTTCTTCTTGTCGGCAAGCGCAAGGAAGTCTTGGTACACCTTGTCCAGCTTCTCGTCGCTAACATCCACGCCATTGATGTGCAGGCGGTACTTAAGGGCGGCGCGACCCGAACGTGCGGTAAGTACGATTGAGGCATCGTCAATTCCTACATCCTTCGGATCCATAATCTCATAGGTCGACGCGTTCTTCAGCACACCGTCCTGATGGATCCCTGATGAATGCGCGAAGGCATTTCTACCGACAATAGCCTTGTTTGGCTGGACAGGCATGTTCATCAAGCTCGATACCATACGGCTTGTCGGATAGATCTTGGTTGTGTTTATGTTGGTTTCTATGCCCAAGTCGGGGTGTGTCTTGAATATCATCGCAATCTCTTCGAGCGACGTGTTGCCGGCGCGCTCACCGATTCCGTTGACTGTAACCTCCACCTGGCGCGCCCCGCCTTCCACGCCTGCCACTGTATTGGCTGTAGCCATACCAAGGTCGTTATGACAGTGCGTTGACAGTATCGCCTTGCCTGCGGCAAAAGCGTCGACATGCTCATATAGATATTTTATCTTCTCGTAGTATTCATTTGGTATGCGGAAACCCGTCGTATCAGGAATATTGCATACCGTCGCGCCTGC
>CAZHZH010000093.1:0-9736 GCA_964537205.1 uncultured Bacteroidaceae bacterium | reverse complement strand
GCCTGTAGTTTAACGCTTTTGGTTGACTACTTTGAGCCTTGTTTTTAATACGGGTTGACTTGGTTAAACTTTACTTTTATTTTTGGTTGATACACTTTGCGGCTTAGTCGCGTTTATGGTTGACACTGCCGCTGCGTTAGCAAAAAGCATAGTACAGCGTGAGAATGGACAAATGTCGCAACATTCTGTTTACGGAATTAATTCAGCTAACGGGTTAAGTTAATCTGTATACATGTGGATTGTAACCCAGTTGGTAGTGTTTATAGCATCCAGAATGCAACTTGGACCACCATTGCGCTTTTTTCAATATTTAATTTCATCCCTTGTTATTTTATTTAGTATCTTTGCAATTTAAAGTGCAATAATATAACAAGGTAATATCAAACTGATACATACAATGGATTACAATTTCAAAGAGATAGAGAAGAAATGGCAGAAAAGATGGGCAGAGAATAAAGTTTATCATGTTACAGAGAATTACGACAAACAGAAATTCTACGTTCTCAACATGTTCCCTTATCCTTCTGGGGCAGGACTGCATGTAGGGCATCCTCTCGGATATATTGCAAGCGACATATATGCCCGTTTTAAGAGGCTTCAAGGTTACAATGTATTAAATCCAATGGGCTATGATGCTTATGGACTTCCGGCAGAGCAATATGCTATTCAAACAGGGCAGCATCCAGAAATAACGACGAGTGTTAATATAGCACGGTATCGTGAACAACTCGACAAAATAGGATTTAGTTTCGACTGGGATCGTGAAGTACGTACATGTGATCCTTCTTATTATCATTGGACTCAATGGGCGTTCCAAAAGATGTTCAATTCTTTTTATTGTAATAAATGTCAGTCGGCACAACCGATAGAACGGCTTGTGGAACATTTTGAGAAGTATGGCTCTGTTGATATTGACGTAGCTTGCAGCGAGGAGCTTAAATTTACCGCAGAGGAGTGGAAAGCCATGGATGAAAAGCAACGCAGCGATGTGTTGATGAACTACCGAATTGCTTTTCTTGGTGAGACCATGGTTAATTGGTGTCCTAAGCTTGGCACGGTCTTGGCAAATGACGAGGTTGTCGACGGAGTTAGTTTGCGTGGAGGCTATCCTGTAGAGCAGAAAAAAATGAGACAATGGTGTCTGCGTGTATCCGCTTATGCGCAACGTCTGCTTGACGGTCTTGATACGATTGACTGGAGTGACTCTATAAAAGAGACCCAGAAGAATTGGATAGGTCGTTCGGAGGGAACGGAGGTCAATATAAAGGTCGCTGATTCTGATGTGGAATTCACGATATTTACTACACGTGCCGATACTATGTTTGGCGTGACTTTCTTTGTTCTCGCCCCTGAGAGCGACCTTGTTAATCAAGTGACTACAGCCAGCCAGCGTACAGAAGTTGACAAGTATGTCAAGTATGTTAAAGGACGTACGGAGAGGGATCGTATGATAGATCATAATGTGACGGGAGTGTTCTCGGGCGCATACGGCATAAATCCCATAACAGGCGATAAATGTCCAATCTACATTTCTGAATATGTCCTTGCTGGTTATGGTACGGGAGCCATTATGGCGGTTCCTGCTCATGATAGCCGGGATTATGTTTTTGCAAAGCGTTTCAACCTCCCAATTATTCCGTTGATTGAAGGTGCTGACGTAAGCGAGGAGAGCTATGACGCAAAAGATGGTATAGTAATGAATTCTCCAATGGAAGGAAAGACTGCCTATGCCGGATTTTCACTCAACGGACTTACTGTCAAGGAGGCGATAGCCGCGACGAAGCAGTTTGTCACCGAGCATAAATTGGGTCGCGTAAAAGTGAACTACCGCTTGCGTGACGCCATATTCTCAAGGCAGAGATATTGGGGCGAGCCGTTTCCTGTATATTACAAACATGGCATTCCGACAATGATCCCAGAGGAGTGTCTTCCTGTAGAATTACCAGAAGTCGACCGGTTCCTGCCAACTGAGACGGGCGAACCTCCATTGGGCAATGCCACTTGTTGGGCATGGGACGAAGTAAACAAGAAGATAGTTGACAACTCGCTTATTGATGATAAGACGGTATTTCCTATCGAACTTTATACAATGCCGGGTTTTGCTGGTTCGTCAGCTTATTACCTGCGTTATATGGATCCACATAATGATAAGGCTCTTGTGTCGAAGAAAGCGGTTGAATACTGGAAGAACGTAGATATATATGTAGGGGGAAGTGAACATGCCACAGGCCATCTTATATACAGCCGCTTTTGGAACAAGTTCCTGTTCGATTTAGGTGTCAGCGTAACAGAAGAGCCGTTTCAAAAGTTGATTAATCAAGGAATGATTCAAGGTAGAAGCAATTTTGTCTATCGCATAAAGGACACCAACACCTTTGTCAGTTTTGATAAAAAAGACTCGTATGATATTACTCCTATTCACGTGGATGTGAACATTGTAAGCGGGGATATATTGGATATTAACGCCTTTAAGCAGTGGCGTCCAGAATATAACGATGCAAAGTTTGTCCTGAATGACGATGGCAAATATGTTTGCGGCTGGGCAATAGAGAAAATGTCAAAATCGATGTTCAACGTGGTAAATCCTGATATGATCGTTGAAAAGTTCGGTGCTGACACTCTTCGCCTTTATGAGATGTTCCTTGGACCCGTTGAGCAAAGTAAGCCATGGGATACAAACGGCATAGACGGATGTCATCGTTTTCTTAAGAAGTTTTGGAATTACATGACAGCAGAGACCCATGCAGATAAAGCAAGTAAGGAAGAACTTAAGTCGTTGCACACTCTCATTAAAAAGGTCTCTGGAGACATTGAGAATTTCTCTTATAACACAAGCATTGCAGCATTTATGATCTGTGTGAACGAACTCACACGCATAAAGACTTCCAGCAAGGAGGTGAAAGAGGCTTTAAACATTTTGATCGCTCCTTTCTGCCCTCACCTTGCAGAAGAGCTATGGGAATTATCGGGGCATACGACGACTGTGTGTGATGCCAAATGGCCTGAATACAACGAAGAGTGTCTAAAAGAAGACACTATGAAGATAATGGTCGCCTTCAATGGCAAGGCGCGCTTTCCAATGGAATTTCCTGTAGGAACGGATCAGCAGGACATAATAGACGCGGTAATGAAAGAGCCGCAGTCACAAAAGTGGCTGGATGGATTTCACGTGCTGAAGACCATTGTCGTTCCTGGGAAGATGGTGAATGTGGTGTTGAAAAAATAACAAGGTAGTGTGATGACGCTAAAATCAGCAAACATACATTTTCCCGGACGTTTAAAGTTCAATCCTTGGATGGAAGCTAAGGACTATCTTATGATAGCGTGCGGCACCTTCCTTTATTCTGTGGGGCAAGTGTGCTTCATGTTGCCATACGGGTTGACTTCCGGAGGCGTATCGGGTATCTCGGCGATTGTATACTATGCCACGGGAACCATCGAAGTGCAAGTCACTTACAGTATCATAAACGCAGCTTTCTTGATTGTTGCGGTTATTGTCCTTGGATGGAAATTCTGCATGAAAACTATTTGGGGGGTTGTGACAACTACCTTTTGGCTTTGGTTGTTCCAGCGAATAGTAATGGATCCAGAAGGGCACTTGCCGAAACTAATAGGCGATGAGGCTTTTATGGCATGTGTGTTGGGAGCACTAATTCAGGGTACAGGATTATTCCTGTGTTTTTCAAACAATGGCAGTACGGGTGGTACGGATATCATTGCCGCCATCGTAAACAAGTACAAAAACGTTTCCTTGGGACAAGTGATTATGCTTTGTGACATCATAATCATTTCAAGTTGCTATTTCGTTTTCCATGATTGGTACCGTGTCATTTTTGGCTATGTAATGCTAATAGTTTGCAGTATGACCCTCGACTACCATACCAATCGTAGCAGGCAGTCGGTACAGTTCATGATATTTTCACGTAACCCGTCGGCTATTGCAAATGCCATTGTGAAGAAGGGGCATGGCGTGACCATGCTCAATGGTGAAGGTTGGTACACCAATTCAGAGCGCAAGGTAATCGTGAGCATCGTGAAACGTAGAGACCAAGTTTACATTTTCCGCTTGATAAGGTCTATTGATCCTTACGCATTCGTTTCAATGGGTTATGTGAAAGGTGTGTGGGGTGAAGGATTCGACAAGATGAA
The DNA here is from genome assembly GCA_964537205.1 of uncultured Bacteroidaceae bacterium. Taxonomy (GTDB): domain Bacteria; phylum Bacteroidota; class Bacteroidia; order Bacteroidales; family Bacteroidaceae; genus Colivivens. Next base: position 5,587 of record CAZHZH010000093.1, on the reverse strand, counting down.
AGTAAAGCAGGACAAGGAACTTCAAGGTAAGCGCACGCTTGTTTTCGCAAGTAACAGTGAGCACAAGCTGGCAGAGGTACGTGCGATACTCGGGAATAAATATGATATTCGTTCACTTGCTGATATTGGTTGTTATATTGACATTCCAGAAAAAGCGGCAACCATACAGGGAAACGCCTTGTTGAAAGCCAACTTCGTTAAACGCTATTACGGTTTCGATTGCTTCGCTGATGATTCCGCACTTGAGTGCAAGGCGCTCGGGGGACTACCTGGTGTTTATTCTTCACGCTATGCGTCGGTTGATATTGATAAGGAGATGGATAAAAGTAACAATGCGGTCAAGCCCGAACCTCTTTCAGAAGAGCTATCAAAGGAAATGCTCGACATATTACACAAGCACGCTCCTGTTGTTGATAAACCAGAGAACCACGATGTATCAGCCAATATAAACAAATTGCTTAACGAGTTGGCCGGAGTGAGTGACCGCAGTGCCCGTCTGCACACGGCGGTTGCCCTTGTTGTCGGTGAGTCAAGTAACCCTAAGGAATGCGAGACTACCATATTCGACGGGGTACTTGAAGGTACAATAGCCACCGAGCCGTATGGTACTGTTTCCGACTCTTTTTTCTATGACTCTGTGTTTATTCCTCTCGGACAAAACAGAACGTACGCAGAGTTGGGCGCTGATGTCAAAAACAAAATAAGTCAGCGATTTATAGCGATAAACAAGATGAAACAATTTATTGAAAAGTCTAAATAATGGAGAAACTTGTTTTTGCAAGCAACAATGTTCATAAGTTGGAGGAAATGCGCGCCATACTTGGGGAACGGTTTGAGATTGTAAGTTTGAGGGATATCGGGTGTTTCGAAGAGCTGCCTGAAACGGGAGCCACTATACAAGAGAATGCTTTGCAAAAGGCCCAATATGTAAAAGATCACTACGGGTTTGATTGTTTCGCAGATGATACTGGTCTTGAATGCGAGGCTCTTGACGGCGAACCTGGAGTACATACTGCACGGTATGCCGACGAACAAGGACACGACAGTGATGCCAATATGAGGAAACTTTTGCATGTACTCAGTAAAAAATCGAGTCGCAACGCACAATTTCATACTTCAATTGCGTTAATATACAAAGGTGGTACGCATTTGTTTGATGGAATTGTAAAGGGAACCATTGCAACAGAGCGACATGGCGATGCAGGATTCGGTTATGATCCCATTTTTATCCCCGAGGGTTATGAGCAGACGTTCGCCGAATTGGGTGAGGATATTAAAAACAATATCAGCCACCGCGCAAAAGCCGTACTGCAGTTAAGAGATTTCTTAGATAAAAAATAAATCATTTGATATGGGAAAGAAAAAATTTCTTGCTACAATTGGAGTCTTGTATTCGTTGCTACTTGCCCTGCCTGTAACGTCGTTCGCCGGATATGGTGATTGGCGTGTATACGCAGCCTATCATAAAGCGACAGATGTTGCGCTCTTCAACCATATTGTATATGTAGTAAGCAATGACGGACTGTATAGTTACGATCCCGAATATGCAAATGTTGAGACTTACGATAAGTCGACAATTCTTAGTGATGAGGGTATAATTGATATTATTGTTTGCGAAGCCACAAACCAATTAGTCATAGTGTATGCTAACGGAAACGTTGATTTGCTTGATGCCAATGGAAACATATACAATATGCCTGAACTGAAGGAGAAGTCTCTTAGTGACAAATCAATCAATGACACATATGTTGATGCCGACAATATTTATATATCAACAGGCTCTGGTATTGTAATCCTTGATACAAGGCGGAAGGTCTTTGCAGGGTACTACAATTTTGGTCACAGTGTGAATAGTCTTGCTATCGACGACGGATACATTGTCGCTCTAACCAGCGACGGAGTATATAAAGGAGCATTGACTGACAATCTACTCGATGCCAACAGTTGGTCCCAAGTGAGTACACGCGTCCTCAACAAATTGATTTCCTTTGGTGGCAGGTATTATGCCCTGTCGCCATCAAATCGTGTGGTACAAGTAACAAACAACGAGACGTTTGCTATAACGACGTTTGACAATGTGACAATTGATGGATATAGCGTCTGTGATGACAACCTGTTTTTCTTCTCATCATCAGTCATTCACAAATTCGAACAAAGTGGCAATCACTCTACACTAAACAATGATTTGGGCATCTTTGCGGCAATTAATTCAGGCAATGATTATTGGTTGGCTTGTGGAGCAAACGGACTCATTGGCGCACGGTTTACAGACAACACATTTTCTACTGTTGTTTCATCGATCATACCAACAAGCCCTATTCGCAACTACTTCTATCGAATGAGACATTATGGTAGCAGGCTGTTGTCTGTAGGGGGTGCATTGGAAACATCGTCTATCCGCCGTGAGTTTACAGCGCAAATGTATGAAAATGGAATGTGGTCGTACTTCAACGAGGATTCACTGAGGGACTATATAGGCTCAAATAATTTTTATAACGCTTTGGATATCATACAAGACCCAAATGATCCAGATCATCAGTTTGTAAGTGCGGTGACAGGATTATATGAATTCCGCCACCAGCACATGGTAAAACACTACACATATAACAACTCTGTACTTACTTCTATCCTGCCAAATGACACCCGTCCTGGTTATTTTGTCAGAGTGGCGGGATTGGCGTTTGACGACCAGAGCAACTTGTGGATGCTGAATAGCGGTTGCGATTCCATCATTAAGATTTTGAGAACAGATGGTACATGGCTTTCATACTATTGTCCTGAAATAGCAAACAACCCAATATGTGATCAAATAATGTTTGATGAGCGTGGATGGGCATGGATTGTAAGCCGCGCGTCTGGCAGCAATAATGCGGCAGGGCTTTTCATACTTGACACTAACGGTACGCTGAACCAACGTTCTGATGATACACAGAAAGTATACCATTCAATGGTCAATCAAGATGGCACTTCATATCTGTTTGACCGGGTGAATTGTGTCGTTACCGATTTAGACGGTTCTGTTTGGATTGGAACCAATGTCGGACCGTTCATGACATACAACCCTTCTGCTATATTTGGTAATGACTTTACCATTACGCAATGTAAGGTGCCGCGTAATGATGGAACTGGCTATGCCGACTACTTGCTGGGAGAGGTTGAGGTGCGTTGCATAGCTGTGGATGGCGGAAATCGCAAGTGGATGGGAACACAAGGCAGCGGAGTATACCTTGTAAATTCTGATGGGTCTGAGATACTCGAACATTTCACCTCTAACAATAGTCCGCTCCTTTCTGATTATATATATTCCATCTCAATTGATGGCAATACCGGTGAGGTGTTCTTTGGAACATCGGCCGGGTTGGTGTCTTATATGGGCAATGCGACGGATCCAGAGGAGTCCTTCAATAAGGATCTGGTCAAAGTATACCCAAATCCAGTAAGACCAAACTACATGGGTAAGATTATAATACGGGGGCTGATGTCAAACTCTGTTGTCAAGATTGTCAATGCCGCGGGACGGCTGGTTAATGAAGGCGTATCTGTCGGGGGAGAATACACTTGGGATGGCAGGACAAATAATGGCTCCCGGGTGGCTTCCGGAGTGTACTATATATTGGCAACTGATGAGGAAGGAGACAAGGGAGTCGCATCAAAATTCTTGGTTGTGAAAGAATAAGTGGTAAAAAATTTTGTCAATAGACAGAAAAACACTAACTTTGCAGCGTGATTGAGTTTAAGGAGTTCCGACACGTCAGAGTGCCGGAATTCTTATTCTTGTCACTCTAACCGAATCCTGTGTTCGGGGTTGTATGAACAAAATTATAAACGCTATTAAATTCTAAAAACAAGGACAAAATGGCTTACATGTCACGTGAAGGCTATGATAAGATCAGAGCCGAGATTAAACAATTGGAAGAGGTAGAGCGTCCTGAGGTAATTCGTCAGATTCAGGAAGCTCGTGAGAAAGGTGACCTCTCAGAAAATGCTGAGTATGATGCCGCCAAAGAGGCACAGGGCAAACTTGAAACCAAGATTGCACAACTCAAAGCAACTCTTGCCGATGCAAAAATCATCGATACTTCGAAGGTTCAAACCGATGTGGTACAAATCCTGTCAAAAGTGGAGATGAAGAATGTCAAGACTGGAACTACTATGACATATACAATTGTCAGCGAGAGTGAGGCTAATCTTCGTGAAAACAAAATCTCTGTAGCCACACCTATTGCACAGGGACTTTTGGGGAAGAAGGTAGGTGACATCGCTACAATCAAGATTCCACAGGGAATCATTGAACTCGAGATTGTCAAGATTTCTGTATAACCCTATAATTAAAGCACGAGTTTTATGGCAACCCTTTTCAGTAAAATCGCAGCAGGTGAAATACCAAGTTATAAATGTGCTGAAGATGATGAGTTTTATGCTTTTCTCGATATCAATCCTTTGGTAAAGGGACATACATTGTGCATTCCCCGCCGTGAGATTGACTACATATTTGATATGTCTGATGATGAAATCGGGCGGTTTCAGATTTTTGCCAAGAAAGTGGCTAAGGCAATAAAGGCTGCATTCCCATGTGTTAAAGTTGGAGAGGCCGTCCTTGGTTTGGAAGTTCCTCATGCACACATCCACCTTGTTCCAATGCAGTCAGAGAAAGACATGATATTTAGCAATCCTAAAAAGACGTTTTCTGCAGAGGAGATGCAGGCCGCAGCTGATGCTATCTATGCAGAATACAAAAAGCTTTGACTACATTCATGAAAATACTAATCCGCAAGACTTTTTCAGTAAGGACTTGCGGATTAGTATTTATATTGGCTACTTCTGCCAATTCACATCCCTTTTCATTACTCCGGCAGTATTTCCATGACCGCCAATCACACAGTGTGATTCTTTTATGTCCTTTGTTATAGTTGAGTTAGCAGATATAATGTTGTTATCTGCAATGGTTACACCTTTTAAAATTGTATTCCTACACCCGATCCATACATGATTGCCTATGTTGATTGTACGAGGCGAATTGGTAATCCTACCTTCATCGTTCAAGACTTTATGAAAATCAGTATCCATAATAAGTATATCCCATGATAATAAACAGTCGTTGCCAAATGTAATACCTGTTTGGCAAATAATTTCAGAGTTTCCTGTTATGTTAAAGTCTTCTCCTAATGTGAGAGTCGCATCCTTGCCGATACTGATTTTGCTTCCGCGCCCAATGCATACTTTGCCCTTTACAATTAATACACCGGAAACTTCCCACATAGTACGTGAATACTTCATATCTTGGGTGCCTAATCCGTGAACACCAAACTTAATCAAACCGGGTTTTACAGATCCATCTAATACGATGCGTCCTCGCATCTTATAAAGCTCTGTACGTTTGTAGATAAAGACAGGAAAACGAATAGCTGTCTGACAAGGAAAATAATGAAAATTGAAGTATATGGTCTTCCATAAGTTAACCTTACATAGTAACTTGATTATTGAATTCGCCACTTTTGTTATCATTGCACTTATTACATCGCTTGATACCCTGAGCGAAAATATTGTTTGTTACTAAATGGCGGCAAAAGAAAAGCGGGGTATCCAA
>CAZHZH010000092.1:0-9906 GCA_964537205.1 uncultured Bacteroidaceae bacterium | reverse complement strand
AAGGCATTGCATGACAAGAACGCTTTACGGACAATGTCGCCATAGGGAGGAGAACACGTCACAAGGCACTTGTTTAAAACGAAAAATCTCCCGACTTATCGATGCCGACAAGCCAGGAGAGTGCCGCTATGTTTAGTTGAAAGGGATCAAAAAAGGCGTGGCAAAAAGCCACACCTTAATTTCCTTGTATCACAGTGTATGATATTATTTCAACTCAATGACTGCACGACGGTTAAGAGTGTATGGAGAAACCTCGTTTACACCACCCACAGCCTTAACTGTGATATTGTCACGATTTACACCGAGATTGACGAGTTCGTCTGCAACAGCCTGTGCACGGTTTTCAGAAAGCTTCTGGTTCCATGCAGAAGAACCTGTCTTGCTATCAGCTGAACCTGTTACGACAACCTTTGCACCTGACTCTTTAGCTGCAGAAGCGATAGCCTCAAGGTTAACGAGATCCTTCTTTGAGTTAAGGGCAGATGAGTTGATGTCGAAGAATACAGAAGTAGCAGAAGCGGCTACGACCTTTTCAACCTTTGCAGGCTCTGACTTAGGCTGCTTAGCGAGTTCGGCACGAAGACGTGCGTTCTCTGCGCGCTCCTTGTCGAGTTCTGCGCGAAGTTTGGCAAGAGCCTCTTCTGAAGCTGCTGCAAGAGCATTGTACTGCTCCAAAGTAACAGCCTTTGACCATGTGCTCTTTCCAAGGTTGAACTGAACACCGAGGTCAAGGTTAACAACTTCGTTAGCGCAGAATGCCTTGTGCTCAATACCATTGTAGTCAGCAAGACCGTCTGTAGTCCAAGTCCAAGAGAAATCTGCGTAGATACCGATAAGCTTGGAAATCTTCCAAGTTGAAGTAAGACCTACTCCAAGAGCTGGGAAGTAAGTGTCAGTATCAAAGTTACGCATCAAACCTGCACGTGGGTAAGCGCTCAAGTTCCATACACGATTCTCGTTGTAACCACACAACAGGTTGCTGAGGTTGAACTGAACGTCACCATAGAGTGCTGCATAACCTCCCTTTTCGAAGTCTGGAGTATCTGTGATGTGATCAGTGTTACGGAATGCGTGAGCAAACTGACCGTTTTGCCAGTTAAGTTTCAAACGAAGTCCAAGTCCTGGAGTGAACCACTTGCCGACTGCAAGGTTTACACCGTATGTACGGTTGTTGTGCCATTCCCCAGAGAAAAGAGCTTCACCATTGTTGTAAACATCAATGACTGACATGTCAACACCTGCCTGTATGTACCAATTTGACCAGAATGAGTTGGTTGCTACTGTGTACTTAGAAGGTGTCTCAATCTGAGTGGTCTGAGCGTTAGCTACAGTACCAACACCAGCAAAAGCTAGTGCAATCAATAGTTTCTTCATAAATACTTTTTTTTAAATTTAAAAAAATATGAATTAATAACGTCTTTTTTTATTAACATCAGCCACCCTCCCGTTAATCCGAAAGGAAGACCTTTTCTTTATTCACGTCTCAACAGCTTCCGCCGAAGCCGGAGAAAGGCATTCCACCTTTATTTCGAGTGCAAATTTAGCATTTTTCATTTAGAAACAAACATAAACTCAAAAAAAAATGCTGTGGAATTAACTTTTTCGCTAAATCTGAAGCCTTGAGGCGGCATTTTTGCCCTTTCAACCCTACAAGTGAGCATTTACATTTGTAATCTCCCTACTTGAAACTCTTTTCGATAGTGGCATTGTCTATTATGGAGTACACCAACTGCCCGTTGGGTGTGTACCTGGAATTGGAAAGTGCGAAAAGTTGCTCAAGCAAAACATTAATTTCGTCATCTGAAAGTACCTGACCATACACAATTGATGTACTTTTTGCCATTGTCAACGCTATGGCATTGTGAATTTTCTCACTAACGCCGCTTCCTGTCTCGATTGCCGCATATATCAGGTCGTGTAACAACGTCACAGGGTTCACGCCATCGAGACCGGACGGTATGCCGTTGATGGAATACGACCCGCCTCCCAGATTTACCAACTCAAAACCTATATACTCAAGATCGTCCATTATACTCCCTACGGTCAGTTCTTCTTGCTTCGTCAGTTGTACGACCTCGGGAAAAAGCATTCCTTGTGAAATTCTTTTCTGTTGGAAAAGAGTTTCCATATACTGTTCGTACAGAACATTAATGTGCGCCCTGTGTTGATCAACCAGCATCAACCCTGAGGAAACTGGCAAGACGATATAGCGTCCTTTGTACTGGAAATGCGGCACCGAAAGGTCTGGAGCCTTGTCCGTCGGCTGGTTCCACAACAACTGATCGGGTTGCGGATTGCTGTTTCGTTCTACATTGGCATAAAGGCTTTCCCAATTATTTGGCACGCCGTGCGAAGTGTCGTAATCTTTATAGTCTGGCTTAAACGGATTATAGTTCGACTTTATGGGTGTTGGAGAGGAAACGTTTTTCTTTTCCCCATAGACCAGCGTAGGAATGTACGGTTTGTCTTCTGAATCAAAGTCAATGGTTGGCACGCTACTGTATTTACCCAGAGCTTCCTTCACGGAAGCCGACAGGACCTGCCAAATGGCCTGTTCGTTGTCGAACTTTATTTCAGTCTTTGTCGGATGAACGTTCACGTCGATTGTTGAAGGCGCGACCGCCAAGTAAATGAAATATGAGACGTGCTCCCCGGCGGGTATCAGTCCGTCATAGGCGTGCATCACGGCACTATGGAAGTACGGGTGGCGCATAAAGCGTCCGTTTACAAAGAAGAACTGGTGCGAACCTCTCTTCTTGGAAGATTCGGGCTTGCCCACATAGCCTGAAATCTTCACCATCGACGTTTCAACATCAACAGCGAGCAAATCGGAATTCAACTTCTTGCCAAACATATCCAATATGCGCTGACGGACAGACGTGTTTGGCAGGTTGTACATCTCGACACCGTTATTGTACAAGCTAAACGAACATTCAGGATGTGTAAGCACTATACGTTCGAATTCGGCGACCACATTTGACAGCTCAGTTTGGTTTGATTTCAAGAATTTACGGCGTGCGGGTACATTGAAAAACAAGTTGTTGACAGAGAAATTGCTTCCCACCGGGCATGCCACAGGCTCCTGGCTTTCCACTTTAGAGCCGGCGATGACAATCTGCGTGCCTATCTCATCCTCCGGACGCCTGGTTTTCAAAACCACTTGCGCTACAGCACAGATTGAGGCCAGTGCCTCTCCCCTAAAGCCCATAGTGGTCAACGCGAACAAGTCGGAGGCGCTTCGAATCTTTGAAGTGGCGTGCCTTTCAAAAGCCAGTCGCGCGTCGGTCTCCGACATGCCTTTTCCGTCGTCTATCACCTGAATGCACGTGCGTCCGCCGTCAACGGCAATGACCTGTATGTTTTTGGCTTCCGCATCCAACGAGTTCTCCACCAGTTCCTTCACTATTGACGCCGGACGCTGGACAACCTCTCCCGCCGCTATTTGGTTTGCGACAGAATCGGGAAGCAAATGTATAATATCCTCCATAATCAGAATAACGTGCCAGTATATAAAAACTTCATCAGCAGCACAAGCCCGATAATGATGATAATCAAAACTCCCGAAGGTATAGGCTTCCTGCCACTTTCCTTGCGTCGTTTCAGATGTTTGGTCGCGCCGACGAATTTTCCGCGGATGTCTTCCGGATCAAACTCTTTTTCAGGGAGCATGCCCAACTCGCGTTTGGCCTTTTCCTCTATTTTCTGCAGTTTTTCCTTACGCGGGTCATAATACATATAGTTGTGCTGAAAGCCTCTTGGCTTATTCACTTGAAACAATCCCATAATTTGATTAGTCCTTTCATTTAATATTCTTCAAATCCTGTATAGGCAGAACACGGTCCTCCGTCGCTTTAAGCATATTCTTCTGACCCTTGCTCCGCCATTGGAACAAGTCGTCCTTGTCAACGGGACGTATATAGTCGAACCACGCGAATTTCGACAGATACCGCTTGTCGGCAGGTATCTTCAAGATAGGGTACATCGTTCCAGTAGACCTTGGCATCCATATCTTGGTCACCTTCTTGTCTTTCATATACAATTTCAATTCCGTGGTCTCCGTATAGTTCATCAATATGCGGTTGCTGTCTTTCTCCTCAAAGAAATACACGACGAACACATTACCATGGGCTTCATTGCGCTCTATCTCGCCGTTATTGAAATAGCACATCATCTCCCTGGACGACACCTGGTTATACGACACTGAATCCAATCGCTCTATTGTCATTGCCTGCCTGATTATATGTATCCAGTCAACAGTGCTGTCGTTATTGTATATTCGTATTTCCTCACCGAATATCTGCTGTGTGTCATGCCACAAGATTGGCTGGCCATACATGTACGTACAAGAATCGAGTTGCAATGTCACAAGCGAATCGCACACCCCTTGCACATCATTCCTGAACATTCTGACATGGTGATATGCATAAAGGTTGCGATATACCGAATCGGTGTCAAGGTTATATGTGTTCATTCTCAAGGTGTCACCATGAACGTACAAGGTGTCTGCGCCTGAATACTCCATGGCCACCGCACTGTCTGTCGCAAACGCATTGCCTGTGTTTACGTCGTACCATAAATAATTGCCCTTTATGGCACAGAGGTTTTCATCATCTGTAAGCAGGACGTCACCAAACGCCTCGCTGACGCCCGATTCTTTGTCATAATACAAGCTGTCACCGATTATCTTCCTCATGTCTTTTATGACATAAGAGCGGTTCAAAAGGTTGGCGCGTGAATTTTTAGTGTCATATTTCCCCGCCTCGCCATAAACGAACGTCCCGTCCGAAGTGGTGATGTTCGACGGGGTGACAATTTTGGCGACCTCTATATCCGTATAATAATATAAGGTGTCGGAAATGAGCTTGAACTTGGGATTCTCGAGTTCTACATCATCGGTGAAGAAAGCCTCATGCGTGGACGGCGTATATTGCCCCCAGTTCGACGTGAGTACGTTTTCGTTATCATACAGAGTGCCCCCGTCAATATACATGCCGACTCCGTACACTCGGTCATAGTCGAGTTTCTCCGTCGTCAGTTTCGACTTGCGGTGTATCAAGACCACACTGCCACGTGCGTGCGCCTGCATTCCAAATCCATCGTAAAACAAGCTGTCGCTGTTCAACGACAAAGTATCTCCTTGTATCATCTTAACATGTCCGAAAGCGTCGAAGGAGTTGTCTTCCCTGTAGAACCGCGCGCTGTCACAATCCAAGTATACTCCTTCGTGGCTGAGCTTTACGTTGCCCACCAAAATCTCGGCATGTGGATCCTCGGGGGTCTTGTACAAGACATCGGAGTGGATCAAGTATATTCTTGAGTCTGTTTGCTTGTTTCGGTTTTGTGATTTTGCAGGCTCAAATATCAGCAAGCATAGGATGCCCACAAGAAGCATCCTATAACTATTTACACTACTCTGTACTTGTGTAAGAACAATCTGCATGTGTCACTTATTCTTTTATCCAACCAGGGTATTTGAATTCACAGTTTCTCCATCCTTCGTTGATGCGGATATACGTAGTCTTTTGCTTGTCTCTTATCCATTTGTCAATTTTCTCTTCATTCAGCTTATTTACCATGACAGTCTGAAGGGCTTGGTAGTCATCCTTCATAGTCGCCCTGTGGCCATTGGTACGGTTCTTCAGTTTTACGATCGCAACCACTTCCTTGCCTTGGTCGTTGACCATGGTGAACGGTTTCGAGATCTCTCCCACATTCATATTGGTCACCACACGTGCGACAGCCGTAGGCAAGTTAACCATTTCGAATTTCGACGAAGCAGTGTATGTTTCCGGATCTTTATAAACCATTATACCATAGTTCTTATTGGTATTCTTATCATCCGACAAATAAGGGACGGCCTGATCAAACGTGTATTTTCCCTCACGAATGTCATTCGCTACAGAGTCGAGAAACTGGATTCCCTGCTCTATCGCCTCCTCAGATGGTTTTGGCTTGCGAAGTATATGCCGTACATTTATTCTGTCACCACGTTTTTCAATAAGCTGTATGATATGGAAGCCGTATTCGGTCTCCACGATCTTGCTGACTGTATTAGGATCCGTCAAGCTGAATGCGACATTGGCAAACTCTGGTACAAGGTCGGCACGTCCCATAAAACCCAATTCTCCGCCTTTTGAGGCTGATCCGTCTTCAGAATACAATATGGCAAGTGTGGAAAACTTGTCTCTTCCGGAATTGATGCGTTCGGTATAACTGCGCAGGTCAGCCTTTATGTTGTCTATCTCGGCCTGAGTGATTTCTGGGGCGCGTGTTATGATTTGCACTTCCACCGTCGTAGGTATGAACGGCAGGCTGTCTTCCGGCATCGATTTGAAGTAATTGCGTACTTGAGCCGGCGTTACTTTGGTATTGCTGATCAGTTTGCTTTGCACCTCACGGACAAGCATCATGTCTTTTTGAGCCTCAAACCGTTCTTCACGCAGTTGGGTCATCGTTTTGCCAAAATACTGCTCAAGCTTTTCTCTTGAACCTATTACTTGCACAAGGTTGTCCAACCAGCTGTCTGTTTCCTGCCACACCCTGGAGTCGGTGACCTCCACAGAATCCTCAGCCGCTTGATGAAGGAACAGTTTTTGAATGGCAAGTTGTTCAGGAATGACGCAATACGGGTCACCATCAAAATGCATGCCTTCCATCTGCGCGTTTATTCTGGTTTCCTCAACATCTGACTTCAATATAGCCTCGTCGCCGACAACCCATATAACCTCGTCGATTACATTGTCACTCGATTGTGCCAAAACCGTCGTCTGACATATCATCAGTACTGTCATCAATCCTATTAATCTCATATTGAACGTCGTTTTCAATGATTGTTTACTGTTTTCAAAACTTCTTGATTTACGCTGTAAGGATACTTCTTCCTCAGTCCTTCCACCCATTCTCTTTCTTTAACCAACTGGTAGTCGGCCGTTACTTGTCCCTTAACATCCTTATACGATTCCGGCTTCTTCAGCAGACGGCCGTACACGTCTGTAACGGGGTAGTCCTTCATAGGTTTTATGTCCTTTGATTCACCAAACACGAATATGTCTACATTGGCATTGTCTCCTTGTTTGAATATACCGTGCTCAATACGTACTTTTTTGACAGAGTCATTATTGAACGCGTCAACCAGAGTCTTACCCCACAAGCTGTCGTCTTTCACCTTCTTCAAAAGCAGTTTGCCCGCGTCGACTGTCAATTGATCCTTCGCATGAATGATTATTCCCTTAAAACGGGGCGTGTCCCACTTATAGTTTTTCTTGTTCTTATTATAATAAGCTTCAATCCCCGCCTCGTCCTTCATTACTTTATCTACTATTTGATCCTTCCATATTTCGTACATCAACGTGCCATCATAGTACTCTTGTGCGAGATATTTGGCATCTTTATCTTTGGATATTAGTTTTTCGAACAAATTCTCCACAACAACATCACGCTTCACATTCTGCACTCCGGCGATTGAATCAATATAATGGTTTGCCGATGCCTCATTGATTCCACGCGACTCCAAAAACTTAACTATGTTGTCATGATGGAACTCATATGACTCAAAAGGATGCCGGTCTTCCAATTTAATTATATGCCAGCCGACTGTAGTTTTGACTGGTTTCGATATTTCACCGACCTTCATCGCATATACGGCGTTTTCGAAGTCTGGAATCATCATGCCTTTTCCGAATTGTCCCAACCTGCCACCCTTTGCAGCAGACGCCTTATCATCTGAGTACTGCTTTGCCAATGTCGCAAAATCTGCTCCGTTCTGAATGGCGCTGTATATGGAATCTATACGTTGTTTTGCCACTTTCTGTTGCGCGTCGGTAGCGTCTTGGCGCATAAGCACCAATATATGGCTTGCTGTCAATATATCCTGGCCGGCAAAACGCGCGGCAGTATTATCATACGTCGCCTTGGCCTCGCGCTCTATAAAATCTTTGTCAACAATAGTAGGAAGCACCATTTGCTCCTTATAGCTGCGCAAATCCTTAACGACGCTTGTCAGTGTATCATATCTTGCGTCTTCTGCCGCTGCAACCTTCAATTTGAAGTCAATGAACAATGGGACGTATTCCTCCACGCTCTTCTTGTCTATAACTCCATCAGTATTGTTCTTATTATAGCTGTACTCAAATTCTGAGCGTGTCACCTGCTTGCCGTTTATAGTCATCAAGACAGGGTCGTCCTGTGCGTGTCCCGTCAAAGCCAGCATTCCGACTGTGACCAGTACAATCAACCTATTCATATTGTATGATTATTTATATTCTGTTTTTATTCCGGCCTACTGTAATTCGGAGCCTCACTTGTTATAATGACCTCATGAGGATGGCTTTCCAATACGCCCGCGTTTGTGATACGTGTAAACTTCGCCTTATGAAGCGTCTGTATGTCTTTTGCTCCACAATATCCCATTCCTGAACGCAAGCCGCCTACAAGCTGATATATAACTTCTTGTACTGTTCCCTTATATGGCACACGTCCCGCGATTCCTTCTGGAACCAGCTTCTTCACATCGTTCTCTCCTGCCTGGAAATATCTGTCCTTCGATCCGTTTTCCATTGCTTCCAATGAACCCATGCCACGATAAGACTTGAACTTACGGCCATTAAACAATATGGTCTCTCCTGGAGCCTCCTCCGTTCCTGCTACGAGTGAACCAATCATGACGCTATAACCACCAGCCGCCAAAGCCTTCACTACATCGCCAGAATAACGAAGACCACCATCCGCTATTACAGGAATGCCTGTTCCTTCAAGTGTTTTTGCGACATCATAAACGGCACTCAGTTGAGGAACGCCTACACCGGCTACAACGCGCGTCGTACATATTGAACCAGGTCCGATGCCGACCTTGACAGCATCAGCACCCGCTTCAACAAGCATCTTCGCAGCCTCCCCCGTTGCAATATTTCCCACGACGATATCAACATCAGGGAAATGTTGTTTGGCTTCCTTTACTTTTTCAATCACAAATTTACTATGACCATGAGCTGTGTCAATCACAATGGCGTCAACCCCGGCGTTAACCAACGCTTTTATTCGGTCAAACGTATCTGTAGTGACTCCAACGCCGGCTGCCACACGTAAACGTCCTTTAGCATCCTTGCATGCCATCGGTTTGTCTTCAGCCTTTGTGATATCCTTATAAGTAATAAGCCCTATCAGGTGGTTGTCATCATCAACGACTGGCAACTTTTCAATCTTATGCTTTAGCAATATTTGAGACGCACTCTCAAGGTCTGTCTTCTGGTGAGTGACAATGAGGTTGTCCTTCGTCATAACCGTATCGATTAGAACTGACTTGTCACGCTGGAAGCGTAGGTCACGGTTTGTAACTATGCCGACAAGCTTTCCTTCATCATCGACAACAGGGATTCCGCCTATATGGAATTCAGACATCATAGCTAACGCATCACCGACGGTTTTTCCCCTCTTAATTGTAACAGGGTCGTAAATCATACCATTTTCAGCGCGTTTGACTATAGACACCTGGCGGGCCTGGTCTTCAATCGACATGTTCTTGTGTATTACTCCTATACCACCCTCGCGAGCAATGGCAATAGCCATAGGAGCTTCTGTAACAGTATCCATAGCCGCTGTTACAAAAGGAATATTTAAGTCAATGTTACGTGAAAATTTAGTTGAAAGTTCAACTGTCTTAGGAAGCACTTCTGAATATGATGGGATCAAAAGAACATCATCAAAAGTCAAACCTTCCATTACAACTCTATCTGCAATAAATGATGCCATAATACTATAAAATTTTTATTGCTTGCAAAGGTACGTAATTTACGTGAAAGAACGAAAAGTATCAATGAAAAATATGTGTGACAAGGTCGTTTATTAACTATTGTTGTATTCTTCAACGGTTCTTGTCACAAAAAAAAAACGGATCCCCGGGAACTCCGT
>CAZHZH010000091.1:0-10271 GCA_964537205.1 uncultured Bacteroidaceae bacterium | reverse complement strand
ATAATATAATAAGGTGTACGAATCCGACCTGACACGCGCGCAGGCCGCAGACTCCCTGCATCACGACAGAACAACCAAAGACCTAAAGACCTATGAATATCAGACTTCGGACGGCAAGTAATGACGACGCGGAAGCCATACTTGGAATTTACGCTCCATACATTGAAACGACCGCCATCACATTCGAGTACGACGTGCCTTCGTCGGAGGAATTCAAAGCACGCATAGCCTCAACCCTCGAACGCTACCCGTATATCGTCGCAGAAACGGACGGAACGATCGCCGGATACGCATACGCCGGGCCGTTCAAGGAGCGTGCGGCGTACAACCGCTCAGTGGAGACATCCATATACGTAAGGCACGGACTCCATGGCCGCGGAATCGGCAAGGCACTGTATGCCGAACTGGAAAAACGCCTGAAGGCGATGGGAATCCTCAACCTCAACGCATGCATATCGTGGACAGACAAACCCAACCAATACCTCACGCATCAAAGCCCGCTGTTCCATGAACGCCTCGGCTACAAGCGATGCGCGCACTTCCACCAGTGCGGTTACAAGTTCGGACAGTGGTTTGACATGATATGGATGGAAAAAATGATAGGCAGACACGAATAAATCATTTCAATGTTTGCGCTTTCATCAAATTACACTATCTTTGTCCTTCAAATACAAAAACAAGAAACGATACTAATAATTTCAATAACTATGAAACAGAAAATTACGTTCGTGTTGTCGGTGCTTACAATACTGACTATGAACATCGTGTGTGCGACAGCGCAAAAGGCCATTTACATACCTTTGGAATGGCGCAACCGCACGGACACCTTGATTTGGTCGGAGACCGACACCGAGAACAAGTACACATGGTCGAGATCAAGGTCGGTAGAGTCCGACAACGTAATCGTATTGTGGGACAAGGACTACGGCAGCACCAATCCGAAGAACGCTCCTGAAGCCTACAGGGTGGATGTCGACGACCTGCTTGAAAAGGCGGAGGCGTTCTACCAACTAGAATGCAGCAAACTCGGCTTTGTCGACCCTGAGAACTCCAACATCAGCAAGTACAAAGTCATGGTGCTGTTGAACCACAGCACAGGGTGGATTTGCTATGGCGGAGGTTACGACTTCCAGGTTCCCGCACTTTGGCTGTCACCAAGCACGTGCAAGCCCGTAGGCAGTGCGGTGGCCCACGAAGTAGGACACTCGTTCCACTACATGTGCTACTCGGAAGACTCCAACCACGGGGCGTTGTCGAACGTGCAGACAGGTTTCCACGGAGCTGTGGGAAACGGGGCTACCATTTGGGAGACAACCGCCAACTGGCAGTCACTGCAATCATACCCCGACGAAATCATGACCATGAGCTACCACCATACCATATTCAACATGACCCACAACTACGCCTTCACACACGAGTGGCAGCGTTACCAGGCGTACATGTTCCTCGTGTATTTGTGCGAGCACTACGATGACATACAAACCGTGGCAAACGTGTGGAACTACCATGAGACGACGGTAAAGGACTTCAACCAAGTGTTGATGGACTACAAGGGACTCACGGCTTCCGACCTGTACAAACTTCATTTCGACTTCGCCATGCACGCCGTCACATGGGACCTTGAGGCCTGCAGGGAGCACGGAGGCGACAGCTACATCGGAAACTTCAAGTACAACTGCGTCAACGTGGGCGACCAAGCTTACCAGGTTGCGTTGTCAAGTTGTCCGCAAGCGTCGGGATTCAATGTCATCCCGTTGCAAGTTCCAGAGGCGGGGACAGAAGTCAAGGTTGACTTCACGGCACTCGCAAACGGCGCGGCGCTCGCAAACGGCGACCCTGCCGAATATGTTGACGGCAACTCACAATACGTGGCGTCCGGACTCACCAATTACAACCGTGTAACCTCCAATGCGTCACAGCGGGCGTTCCGCCTCGGATTCGTATGCCTCATGAAAGACGGCTCACGCCAATACTTCACAAACGACACAACCTATTGTTCGGGGTCGGTGAAGAAAACGGCGCAGACAGGTTTCACGGTGCCGGCCAACGTAGACCGCATGTGGATGGTAGTGTCCCCTACCCCGAAACGCTATTTCCAACACCGCTGGGACGACAACATCGAAAATGACGACATGTGGCCTTACCAAGTGCAGTTCAGCGGAACAGACATAAGCAACACGGCGACCATATACTACCCGTCGGAGATCGACGGACGCAAGGTGGCCGACATAACGTTCACCTACGACGTCTACATGCCTGCGCGCTCGTCATACGACGCTGTAGCAGTAACAGTGGACGGCAAAGCACTCGCGGCGTTGAACACCGCCTTCCAACTCCAGACAAGCGACATCACCGGCAACCTTGTAAGCTACAGCTCGAGCGGACCCGCCGCAGGTAAGGTGATGTTCTATCCAGCCAAGTCCGACGGCACATTGATCAACAGCGCAAGTACGGCCAACGGCTACGGACACTGGTTTAACGCCAACGGCAACATCACTAATTATGGGTCTTCATCCTATCTGTACTCTGAGTTCCAACCATCGAGCTTCACATTCAATATAGGACAATATCCGAACCTGTGCAAGAACGGTAGCGACTATACCATAGCACAGGCACTCCGATACAAACAGAGCGACACCGACGAGGCGAAGGCCGTATTCGTGTTCAACGTGCACATCAACAGCGGCAGCACCAGTTATGAACTGGCAAGCATTAATTACAACGACCCGACAAGACTGCCGCAAGACGTGGACGGCAGCGGAGTCGTCGACACTCAAGACGTACTGCAAATATACGAATACATGCGTACGGAAACCGAAGCGGCATCACCGGCGGAGGATGTCAACGGCGACGGCAAAGTCGACACCCAGGATGTACTGGAAGTCTATCAATACATACAAAATAACTAACGAAACATGAAAAAGCTATTATTAACACTCGCCATACTGCCTGCATTGGTAGCATGCGCACAAGACGGTAAAAAGACAAACGAGGATCAAACTATGGGAACAAGCAAAACATTAGTCGCATATTTCAGCGCGACAGGCACGACAGAGGCAGTGGCGAAGAAGCTCGCCAAAGCAGCCGATGCCACGCTCTATGAAATCAAACCGGAGAAAAAGTACACCACGGCCGACCTTGACTGGACCGACAAACAGTCGCGCTCATCAGTGGAGATGAACGACAAGAACAGCCGTCCCGCCATTGTGAAGGATCTGAAAGACGCAGACAACTACACGACTGTCTACATCGGATTCCCTATATGGTGGTATACCGCTCCAACCATCATCAACACATTCATTGAGAGCTACGACTTGAAGGGAAAGACCATCGTGCTATTCGCCACTTCCGGCGGAAGCAATCCGGAAAAAGCCCTTAAAGACTTGAAAGCGACATATCCAGAGCTGAACTTCAAGGCAGCAAAACTTCTCAACTCAGCAAGCGAGTCGTCACTTAAAGAGTGGGCCGACACATTCAAATAAGCCATCAAGCTTTTGGTAACAATACAGCAAATTAAAACCAGCACGGCACCGTACTTGTACATGCCGTGCATTTTTTATACGCCTTTTTAAGCCAGAAAGAAAAATAACAGGCTATGGCAATTGCCTAATGAGAATTTATATGTATCTTTGCAGAAACAAAAATGCGGTCAATCAAACATAAATCATAATAACAACGAAGACAGTGTCTTCACAACGTAATCATTATACAATCATGACAGAATTAGAACTCAAATACGGCTGTAATCCGAATCAAAAACCATCAAGAGTCTACATGGAGAAAGGGGAACTCCCTTTCGAGGTATTGTGCGGACGTCCGGGATACATCAACCTTTTGGACGCGTTCAACAGTTGGCAGCTTGTGCGCGAACTGCGCGCCGCTACCGGACTGCCAGCCGCCGCCTCATTTAAACACGTCAGTCCGGCAGGCGCGGCCGTAGGCGTTCCACTTAGCGACACTCTGAAAAAAATATACTTTGTTGACGACATCGCAGAACCGCTCTCCCCTATTGCTACAGCGTACGCAAGAGCACGCGGAGCCGACCGCATGTCGAGTTTCGGAGACTTCATAGCCCTCAGCGACACATGCGACAAACCGACCGCCCTGCTGATAAAGCGGGAAGTGAGCGACGGCATCATCGCCCCCGACTACACACCAGAGGCTCTTGAAATACTGAAATCAAAGCGCAAGGGGACATACTGCATCATCAAAATGTCGACAGACTACCGGCCAGAGCCCATCGAACACAAGCAGGTATTCGGAATCACCTTTGAACAGAAGAGAAACGACATCAACCTTTCCGACGACTCCATCTTCAACAATGTTCCAACAGCCAACAAAAACTTGACAGAGGAAGCAAAGAGAGACCTCAAGATAGCGTTGATAACCCTCAAATACACCCAGAGCAACTCCGTATGCTATGTAAAGGACGGACAGGCGATCGGTATCGGCGCAGGACAGCAAAGCAGGATACACTGTACAAGGCTGGCAGGCAACAAAGCCGATCTGTGGTGGCTGCGCCAGTACCCAAAGGTGATGGCTCTGCCGTTCAAACCAGGCATACACCGCGCCGACAGGGACAACACAATCGATGTTTACATGGGCGAGGAATACGAGGACGTGCTTGCCGACGGAGTATGGCAGAACTTCTTTACAGAGAAGCCAGAGCCGCTTACACGCGAGGAGAAAAAAGCATGGCTGGCAAAGAACACAAAAGTGGCTCTCGGCAGCGACGCGTTCTTCCCGTTTGGCGACAATATCGAACGTGCGCACAAAAGCGGCGTAGAGTATATCGCACAGGCAGGAGGCTCTGTACGTGACGACAATGTGATTGCCACATGCGACAAATATGGCATCGCAATGGCGTTCACAGGCATCAGATTGTTCCATCATTAAACAACCCGCTCATGGCATCAGACGAGGAAATCATGTACGCCATGATGAATGGCATCAACTTTGGCGGCGGCAGGGAAAACAAGCCCGACAAGATAAAGACCAAAGCGAAGATAAAAAAATACAAGACCGGTGCGCACGGCTCAGGAGCCGCTAAACATAAGGCAGAAATAAAACAAAGGGTAAGGTCAAGAAAAACCCAAAGGAAAAAGTAACGAAAGGACATAAACGATATGTTAACACTAAAACAGATCACAGAACAGACCGACAAGGTCATCAAAGGGTTGGAGAAGAAGCACTTCGCCGGCGCAAAGGAGGCTATAGAGAAAGCAATTGAGATCGACAAGCAGCGGCGTGAGGCTCAAACCCGCCTCGACGCATGTCTGGCCGAACAAAAGAAATACTCAGCACAAATCGGAACGCTGATGAAACAAGGCAGGCGCGACGAAGCTGAAGCCGCCAAGGCGGAAGTGGCGAAGCTGAAAGAGGAATCGCAAGTGCTGCAATCCAAAATGAACAATGCCGAGGAGCAACTGGTGGCACACCTTTGCACCATTCCTAACGTTCCTTACGATGAAGTGCCAGAGGGAACTGGCGCGGCAGACAACGTCGTCGTCAAGTCAAGCCTGCGCGAGTGCAAGGAAGGCGACACCGTCGGCAACTGGACCACCGTACCGACCAACAAGAACGCGAAGATACCTCATTGGGAACTGGCCAAGAAATACAATATCATAGACTTCGACCTCGGAGTGAAGATCTCGGGAGCCGGATTCCCTGTTTATATAGGCAAAGGCGCACAACTGCAACGGGCACTCATCAACTTCTTCCTCGACGAGGCGCGCAACGCCGGATACACGGAAGTGATGCCGCCGACCGTGGTAAACGCCGCTTCAGGCTACGGAACCGGACAGCTGCCCGACAAGGAGGGACAAATGTATCATTGCGAAGTCGACGACCTCTATCTCATACCTACAGCCGAAGTGCCTGTAACGAACATCTATCGTAATGTCATCCTTGACGAAAAAGACCTTCCTATCAAGAACTGCGCGTACACAGAGTGCTTCCGCCGCGAGGCAGGCAGCTACGGGAAGGACGTGCGCGGACTCAACCGCCTTCACGAGTTCAGCAAGATAGAGATTGTCAGGATCGACACCCCGGAACATTCAAGGCAAAGCCACAAGGAGATGCTCGACCATGTTGAGGGACTGCTTAAGAAACTGGAACTGCCTTACAGAATACTGCGCCTGTGCGGTGGCGACCAAAGCTTCACTTCCGCTATATGCTACGATTTCGAAGTGTATTCCGAGGCACAAGGCAGATGGCTTGAAGTCAGTTCGGTTAGCAACTTCGACACATACCAGGCAAACCGGTTGAAGTGCCGCTATCGCGGAGCGGACAAGAAAGTGCACTTGTGCCACACACTGAACGGCTCGGCTCTCGCCCTTCCGCGTATCCTGGCGTCAATACTTGAAGACAACCAGACCCCCGACGGCATAGTGATTCCGGAGGCTCTGCGCAAATATACAGGTTTTGATATTATATGTAACGACAAATGAACAAAATCGTTTCAAAAACACAGTTTAGCGAGAAGGTGTTCAAAATCGAAGTTGAAGCGCCTCTCATCGCAAAATCACGCAAAGCGGGACATTTCGTGATCGTCCGTACGGGCGACAAAGGCGAGAGAATACCTCTCACCATCGCCGACAGCGACGCGCAACGAGGAACAATCACGTTAGTCGTGCAAACCGTAGGATACAGCACGACCAAGCTTTGCCAACTTAATGTAGGAGACTACATAACCGACGTGGTCGGACCATTGGGCCAGGCCACCAAGATCGAAAACTATGGTACGGTAGTTTGCGCCGGCGGAGGCGTGGGCGTAGCCCCAATGCTTCCAATCATAAAGGCGCTGAAAGAGGCCGGCAACAGAGTCGTCAGCGTGCTTGCCGGAAGGACAAAGGAATTGATTATCCTTGAGGACGAGGTGCGCAAGCATTCCGACGAAGTCATCATCATGACCGATGACGGCAGCTACGGACAAAAAGGCGTGGTTACGGTAGGAATTGAGCAGGTCATACTGCGTGAGAAGGTGGACAAATGCTTCGCCATAGGTCCTGCCATCATGATGAAATTCTGCTGCCTTCTGACAAAGAAGTACAACGTACCTACCGACGTGTCGCTCAACACCATCATGGTCGACGGTACCGGAATGTGCGGCGCATGCCGCATCACTGTCGGAGGCAAGACACGGTTCGTATGCGTCGACGGTCCTGAATTCGACGGACACGAGGTCGACTTCGATGAGATGTTCAAACGCTCCGGCGCGTTCAGAGACATCGAGATTGAAGAAATGAAGAAGCTTGAAGCACATGTCAATGGCGCACCGGCGGTCGAAAAGACAGAGCAGGTCAAAGAAGATGCCTCGAACATGACGACTGACACCCCTCTCTCCGAACTGCTCGACAGAAACTCCGCATGGCGCAAGGCACTGCAAACGTCAATGAAGCCACGCGAACGTTCGGCTATCGAACGGTGTGTCATGCCAGAACTCGATCCCGTATACCGTGCCACCACACGTACCGAAGAAGTGAACCAGGGACTTACAATAGAACAGGCCCTCACCGAGTCCAAACGATGCCTCGACTGTGCGAAACCGACATGCATGGAAGGTTGTCCGGTCAGCATAAACATCCCTTCGTTCATAAAAAACATCGAACGCGGACAATTCCTCGAAGCCGCAAAAGTCCTAAAGGCGACAAGCGCGCTGCCTGCAGTGTGCGGTCGTGTGTGCCCACAGGAAAAACAATGTGAGAGCAAGTGCATCCACGTGAAGATGAAACAGCCTGCAGTGGCAATCGGCAACCTCGAACGTTTCGCCGCCGACTATGAGCGCAACTCGGGCAAGATGGCGCTACCGGAATGCAAGGCTCCGAACGGCATAAAGGTGGCTGTTGTCGGTTCTGGACCAGCAGGACTCAGTTTTGCCGGTGACATGGCAAAGAACGGTTATGACGTAACCGTATTCGAGGCGCTTCACGAAATAGGCGGAGTATTAAAATATGGCATTCCGGAATTCCGTCTGCCAAACGCCATAGTCGACGTGGAGATAAACAACCTTGAAAAGATTGGAGTCCGTTTCGTCAAAGATTGCATCGTAGGCAAGACTATCACCGTCAACCAACTGGAACAAGACGGCTACAAGGGAATCTTTGTGGCATCGGGTGCCGGGCTGCCGAATTTCATGGGCATTCCAGGAGAAAACAGCATCAACATAATGTCATCTAATGAATACCTCACGCGCGTCAACTTGATGGACGCCTCCAACCCCGACAGTGACACTCCAATCAACAAAGCGCGCCGCGTGATGGTTGTAGGCGGAGGAAACACCGCCATGGACTCATGCCGCACAGCCAAGCGGTTGGGAGCGGAACGAGTGTTCATCGCCTACCGCCGCAGTGAGGCGGAAATGCCGGCACGACTTGAGGAGGTGAAACACGCCAAGGAAGAAGGCATTGAATTCATGACACTTCACAACCCTATCGAATATATAGCCGACGAAAAGGGAAAGGTGTGCCAGGTCAAATTGCAGAAGATGCGGCTTGGAGAACCTGATGCCTCGGGCAGACGAAGTCCGGTGCCGATCGACGGCGCAATCGAAACCATCGATATCGATATGGCAATCGTAGCTGTAGGCGTTTCACCTAATCCGTTAGTGCCAAAGTCGGTTGAAGGACTCGAACTCGGACGCAAGAACACCATTGCGGTGAACGATGAAATGCAATCGAATATTCCGACTATCTACGCGGGAGGCGACATAGTGCGCGGAGGCGCAACCGTCATCCTTGCAATGGGTGACGGACGCCGTGCCGCACACTATATGAACGAGAGTTTACAAAAACAATAATAACCGGCATACCTCGGGCGTTAAGACTCCGGGGTATGCCCCTTAAAATTAATAGGCTTATGGCAACTTATTTCGCTCCATCCGAACTCATCATCAATGATGACGGCAGTTCGTTCCACCTACACATAACACCAGAACAACTGGCTGACAAAGTGGTAATGTGCGGCGATCCCGACAGGGTTCCACTGATAGCATCATTCTTCGACCATAAGGAATGCGACGTGCAAAGCCGTGAGTTCCACACTATCACAGGTACATATAAAGGAAAGCGCATCACCGCCATATCACACGGCATCGGATGTGACAACATCGACATTGTGGCGACCGAACTTGACGCACTTAAGAACATCGACTTCAAGACACGCCGCCTCAAGGACACGCTGACAAGCATGGACATGGTACGCATAGGCACTTGCGGAGGTTTGCAGGCAAACACCCCAATCGGCACTTTCGTATGCAGCGAGAAATCAATCGGAATTGAAGGATTGCTGAACTACTATGCCGATCGCGACAAAATATGCGACCTTGAGTTTGAGAAGGCGTTTACCGACTACGTGGGATGGGACTACCACTATCTGCCGGCACCTTACGTAGTGGACAACAGCCAGTCACTGCTCCAACAGATATTCGATGCCGACCGCGGCATGGTTCGTGGCGTAACTATCTCATGTGGCGGATTCTACGGACCACAGGGACGTGAAATACGCATACCACTCGCCTACCCTCACCTCAACGAACATATATGCAAATTCGAATGGAACGGTTACCGCATAACAAACTTCGAAATGGAAAGTGCGGCTCTTGCCGGTATGTGCAAGCATCTTGGACACCGCGCGCTCACCGTCTGCATGGTTATCGCCAACCGCATAGCGCATGAAGCCAACACAGGATATAAGAACACAATCGGCGACTTAATCCAACTCGTGTTAGACAAGATATAAAATAATGCGCTTGGAGAATAAACAGAAACACTACGAGCAATTCATACACGACTTGCGACTCATCATCAGTGACGAGCATGAGGAAGTAAGTGTATTGGCAAACGTGGCAGCATCCTTACATGAGGAGTTCGGCTTTTTCTGGGTCGGCTTCTACCTCGTACGGCAAAAGGACGCGACAGCACGACACCTCATCCTTGGACCCTTCCAAGGTAGTCCCGCCTGCTATCGTATAGCATACGGCAAAGGCGTGTGCGGCGCGGCATGGAAAGAACGCCGCTCACAAGTGGTGCCTGATGTCGAGCAATTTCCAGGACATATCGCATGCAGCAGCCTGTCACGCTCCGAACTGGTGGTTCCTATATTCAACAAGGCAAACGAAGTGGTGGCGGTACTTGACATCGACAGCGACCACCTCTCGGCTTTTGACGACACCGACCGTCACTATATGGAACAATTGTGCCATCTCCTGACAGAAGCCTTATACTGACCATCCCGTATGCAGCAACGACTGTTGTGACACCCTTCCAGGGTGC
>CAZHZH010000090.1:4544-10421 GCA_964537205.1 uncultured Bacteroidaceae bacterium | reverse complement strand
ATCAAAATAGGGAAAGCCCTTCGGGTACCTATGTAACCTACAATTCCACACATGATTATCCGTTTTTGTTAGTTCGTATGTTTTTGTTTAATAAGAAATGCAACAGGCAAGCCATGTATGCCTTTGTCATTAATAATCCAACATGCAAAGGTAATGAATAATTTTAACTTAGCCTACAATTATTGAATTATTTTCTTGTGATGATTTGTTTTAACATTCAAGTATGCAAAAGCAATGCGCCTGACATCACTGCCAAGCGCATCGTGAAAAAAAATTTTTATCCATTTGTTTTATTTCGATTCTTCGGTCTTGCCGGCGTGGTGGTGGTGATGGTGGTGTTTGTCCGATTGTCCTTCTTGACCATAACCATAGCCATAGCCGTATCCATAGCCATAACCATATCCGTAACCATACTTCTTTCCGTAGCCATAGCCATATCCATAACCATACCTGTTCTTGCGTTTAGAAAGGTCTGCACCGTTGAGAACGATTGCAAGCTGGTCAAACTTCTTGTTCTGCATAAGGTAGTTGACATACTCAAGCGCGGCCTTAGGAGTAGTACCGACACGGGCCACATACAGACACATATCAGCTACACGGCTAATGATATCTGAATCTGTAACGATTGCTATAGGAGCCGTATCGAGAATGACGTAGTCATATTTCTGCCTTAACTCGTTAATGGCTTGTACGAGAGTGTCGCGCGCAACCAGTTCTGTAGGGTTTGGCGGAATGGTTCCACCCGGGATGATATCAAGATTGTCACTCAAGTGCGAATGCTGGGTGATGCTGTCAAGTGGATATTCTTTCGGGTTGGCAAGGTAGTTCGATATTCCGTCGGTACGTGTACTGAGTGAGAATACCTTGTTAAGTCCCGGCTTACGGATATCAAGTCCGATGATGACCGTCTTCTTGCCAAGGTATGCAAGCGACACTGCAAGATTACCGGCAATAAAGCTCTTTCCTTCTCCCGGCTGTGAAGAGGTGACCTGAATAACCTTCTGTTCCGGCTTCAGCATGAACAAGACGTTGGTTCTCAATCCGCGGAACGCCTCTTCCATCATGTTGTTCTGGTTCTCATGCACCACGATTGAGCCTTCCACTTTTTCCGACTTGGCCAATGGCAGTTCGACCGCTATAGGCACGTCGGTTATCTTCTTCACATCCTCACGGTTCTCAACTTTGTATCTGAAGAGTTCAATCAGCCAGAATATTCCGAACGGCAAACCAAGTCCAATTACCAAAGCGACGAGATATATGATGCTCTTCTTCGGTGACACAGGCTTTGTCGACGCGCGCGGAACTTCGATCATACGTCCGTTATTTGCTGTCGCCGCAAGGTTTATGACA
The DNA here is from genome assembly GCA_964537205.1 of uncultured Bacteroidaceae bacterium. Classification (GTDB taxonomy): domain Bacteria; phylum Bacteroidota; class Bacteroidia; order Bacteroidales; family Bacteroidaceae; genus Colivivens. Next base: position 9,071 of record CAZHZH010000090.1, on the reverse strand, counting down.
TTCTCCTCACGTTTTTGCAGAAGCATCATGTAAAGTTCGGACTTTATTTCCTGCAGACGGCTTATCTTCGTCAAGTCTTTCTCCTGTTCAGGCGCTTGGGCTATTGTCCCCTTATATTGCCCCTCGTGCGCGGCGAGGTCGCGTTGCTGTGTGCGCAAGGCGCGAAGGGTGCTCTCAACGCTGGTCTTTACGCCCTCATACAAGGCGTCGACATCCGCTGTCATCTGAACCACCGCAGGGTGATTCGCGCTCGATGTCTGCAGTAGGCGCTTCCGTTCAAGCACGGCCTTGTTATAGTCATTGACCGCCGAAATGAAATCTTGATTCTTCAGTCCCACGTTTACAGGAAACACCTGGTATTTGTTAGCCGGATTGTTGACGTAATCACGCAATGACTCCGCTATCGTCACCTGTGTGGCAATCTCATTGCTCTTGGCTTCGTACTCTGTCTTCTGCTCAATTGCCACCTTGGCGTCATTCTGAATGTCGGTGAGTCCGGTGCGTTGCTTATACTCGGCGAGTTCATCCTCCGTCGTTCCCAATTCCTGGTTGATGACATCAATACGTTGGTCGATGAATTCCGCTGTACGGCGCGCCACTTCGTTCTTGTCCTCATTGGCGTCGTTGTTGTAGTCTTCAACCAACTTGTTGAGGAAGTCCACCCCGCGTTGAGCCTTCACGTCGGTAAGCGACATAAGCGCGATGGTGGTTTTCTTGGAAGAAGCCTGTATGTCAAGGTTGTTGACATAGGCAGTCGCCATTGCGTCGGCCGAATATACATTCGTGATAAGCGGCACTGGGTTTTTCTTGATCTCTACTTTGGCAGAGTCGTTTTTCTCGAACCTTATAGTTCCCATGTCAAGAACCATGGAGGCTGGAAGCGCGTTGAACTTCTGCCGCTTCACGATTTTATCTTTTTCCTTATTATAATAAGTGGCCTCGACGTTCAGGTTTCCATTCTTGTAATAGTCCATGTCGAGCTTGATGGAGCCATAAAGGTCGGCGTCCTCTTTCTGGTCGAAAGATATTATCAGCGGATTGTCGTACTTGTACAGCGGCGTGTTCACGGCAAAAGCCCTGTTCAAATATGTTTGGACGTTGAGTCCAAGATGATCGACGACCTTTTGTACAAGTGTGTGAGTCTTGAGTATTTCCAACTCGTTGTCAAAATTCTGGCTCGTAGTAAGCGCGCCCATGTCCATCAAGTCGGTAAGCGCCGACAATTGTTGGTTACGGCTGCTTCGCCTGTTGTCATTGTCGCGTATAAGGACCGAACCCTTGACCTCATAGACTTTAGGCGTAAACCTGATATACATAAAGGCACATACCAGGCACACTATCACGCTTATGACAACCCAATACCAATACAGGTTAAGGAAATATATTATCTTGCCAAGATTAAAGCTGTTGGACTCTTCTTGTTCCTGGTTGTCTACATTTTGCTTTATATCGTCTGTGGAGCTCATAATTAGCTGTGTTTGTAAATTAGAATATTGTTTACTGATAACGGCTTTAATCGAATATGTTAACCAAGAGGCTGGCAATCGAGATCAGGATTGACGTTGCGGAGAACCACAAAGTGGTTTCTTGGCCGATGCCTGAATTCTTGGCCTTTGTCTTGTTAGGAGTTACGACAACAATGTCATTCTGCTGCAACTGATAGTAAGGCGAGAAGATGACAGACGCGTCATTGAGGTTGAGAGTGTGATACTCCTTCTTTCCCGAGGCGTCTTCCCTGATCAGCTTCACATTGTCGCGGACACCGTAGATTGTCATGTCGCCTGCAAGCGCGAGAGCCTCGAAGATGTTCACCTTCTCCTTTGAAATGGTGAACTGTCCCGGACGGTTCACCTCGCCGACCACCGATATGGCAAAGTTCGGCATACGCACCGTTACGACCGGAGTCTCATTAGTGATATAAGTTGACAAACGCTGGCGTATCATGTCCTCACATTCATTCTTAGTGAGTCCTACAACCTTGAGTTTTCCGAGAACAGGGAAGTCTATCGTTCCGTCGTTGCTTACCAGATACTGCATCAGCGAGGCCTGCGTCGTCGTATTGGTAGTCAATGTCGAGTTGACCATATTCTGGCTTGTCAGGTTGAACGGGGCGGAAACCTTAGGGTCGACAGTATTGACCGTGATCGTGAGGATGTCCTTCGGCATGATTTTGGCGTCATACAGGTAAGCCCGTTGGTTGCTTGTGTCAAGTGAGTCCGAGTCGATGACATACGGCACGGCCTTGTAAGATGTACACGAAGCTAAAGCCAGCATTATGCATACAGCTAAGAACTTAATTGTTTTTTTCATTGCTTATATTGTTTTTTTCGTTTCTATATAAAGTATTTTTGTTTTGCATTAACACGTCATCTTGTGGCAGGCTTTTTGCCAAACAGGCGTTGCATGAACGAGCGTTTTTGTCCGCGCTGGTCGGAATCGACACCCTGTTCGTAGTGGGCGAGCAAGTCCTCGTATGTGAGATGCGACTTGATCATCTGATAGATCGTCCCCCAGTCGGGCAGTCCGCCAAGGTTGCGGTCGTCTATAAATATGTCAACCTTCAACTTTCGTGAGAAGTGATTGTTCTTATCCTCCTCTTCCTCAGGATAGTCACGATTCACCGCGTAGAAAGTAAGCCCTCTCTCTTTGCACCAATCCAAAGCCTCCGTCAGCAAGTCCCCTTCGCGTACGCTCCACAGAATCAGTTTGTGTCCGTCCTGCTGAAGCTGTTTCAGAGTATCTATCGCAAACGGAATCTCCGGTCCGATTTGCGGATAGCGATGTTTGCATATTGTCCCGTCAAAGTCTACTGCTATTGTCATTTATCCCTATACCGATTTAATTATTCTACGTCCATAACCTCCGTAAAGTTATTTCAACGTCATTCGGCAGCACGATTCATCTTTACTCTCTCACAGTTTCAAGCATGTCGCCACACAAAAGATTCTTGCACGCCCTACCAAAATTGTGCAAAAGTAATGATATTTCATGATATGACAAAACAAAAATGAATAAAAGACAACTGTAAGTTAATCAATAAAGTCGGAATGAGTCCGATTTATGCACAGCAGAATCAAATATTGCTTCGCAAACGGTTTCTTGATTTTGTCCCGAACCTGCTGAGGTTGTCGCCACAAGCTAACGAGGTTGTCGCCACAAGCTAACGAGGTTACAAGCCGAATTGACTTAATCCATCCCGGCATACAGGTAAGCCTGTGGAAACAACAAGGTCGGATACAGCCAACAAACACGCATAACAAAAAATGATTGCATTTTTTCCCATTTTTGCTTTGTCATATAAAAAAATAGGAATATATTTGCATCACCAAAACAAGACTAACTATGCAAATACTATTAACAGGCGGTGCGGGTTATATCGGCTCACACACCATCATCGAACTTGACAAGGCAGGTCATAGCGTCGTCGTTGTTGACAACCTTGTAAACTCAAAGGAAGAAGCCCTTAAGAGAGTGGCGCAAATCATTGGCAAGGAAGTACCATTCTACAAGGCTGACGTTCGCGACCGTGAAGCGATGGACAAAGTGTTCAAGGAAAACAAGATCGACGCGGTCATCCACTTTGCAGGCCTCAAAGCCGTAGGCGAGTCGGTCGCCAAACCTCTTGAATATTACGAGAACAACATGAACGCCACGTTCGTCCTTCTCGACACAATGCGCAAGAACGGATGCAAGAACTTCATCTTCTCATCTTCGGCTACTGTCTATGGCGACCCTGCCATCATTCCTATCACAGAGGAGTGCCCTAAAGGCAAGTGCACCAATCCGTACGGACAGACAAAGTCGATGTTGGAGCAAGTGCTTATGGACGTTCAAAAGGCCGACCCAGAGTGGAACGTCGTCCTACTTCGCTACTTCAACCCGATAGGCGCGCACCAAAGCGGACTTATCGGCGAGAATCCTAATGGTATTCCAAACAATCTAATGCCTTACATCACACAGACCGCCATCGGACTTCGCAAGGAACTCGGAGTCTTCGGCAATGATTATGACACTCCTGACGGGACAGGCGTGCGTGACTATATCCACGTAGTCGACCTGGCATCGGGACACGTCGCCGCTTTGCAGGCAATCGACCGCAAGTGCGGACTCGCAATCTACAACCTTGGAACCGGACACGGATACAGCGTGCTTGACGTAGTCCACGCGTTCGAAAAGGCTAACGGCATAAAAGTGCCTTACGTAATCAAGCCTCGACGCCTGGGAGACATAGCCACTTGCTACTGCAACCCTGCCAAGGCAAAGGCCGAACTCGGATGGGAGGCAAAATACGGCATTGAAGACATGTGCCGCGATTCATGGAACTTCCAAAAGAAGAACCCTAACGGCTACGAAGACTAAAAGACGCGGCGTTCCGCAAACAAACGCGGCAACCCGCGCATATTAAACACAGTATTAACATTAAGCGAGGGAAGAGGTATATCTAACACTTTTGTCCTCTTCCCTTTTCTTTGTATAAGGCTTGTAGCTAACGCGGAGTTTTTCCTCATCCCCTTACGTCGCGCCTTT
>CAZHZH010000090.1:0-4444 GCA_964537205.1 uncultured Bacteroidaceae bacterium | reverse complement strand
TCCTCTACATGAGGGATAATCCCTATTCGGTACTTTTTGACTACATCAGGATTATATGCCAGCGGCATAAGCAAGGCGGGGTCGCCATAGACCTGGGGACATTCCACCCCTTTGTCGACAAGGTATTGGCGGGTCAGCTCTCCACGAACGGCGCAAACTCGTTCAGGGCGGTTGGCAAGAGGCAGATGGAGTCCGTCGATTGTCCCCCCACCCCAAATGACGGTGTTCTTACGGGTGAAATTCTCGACAACCGAACCAATGACAATATAGTTTTTCACAAAAGGAAGGCACACAGTGTTTATGTTGACAACTTTCCTGCCGGTCAGTTCCTCAAGCATATATACGTTCAGCTCATCGCCGAAGTTCTCCTGTTCCAATCTGCCATACCACTGCTCAACGAAACAGTTGACAAACAACATCCGCCCCTTACACCTTATTATATAATATATAGTATTACCCAACTTGCGTATAAAGATGCGGACAGGATCGGCATAACGGCTTAAACGCTTGTGCGACCATTCGGCAATGAAGTCGCGCTCGTCGCCTGTGAGTCCGAGGAACCATACCGACAGCCCGGTAGTCACTACCGACACTCCGCACACGACAAAAAAGGAGACCACATTGACAGGAGTGCAAACATATATGGCTACAGGAACTATTGGCGACACAAGCGATACAAGCGCCACTGGTACAAGCACCCTGCGGAAATAGCAACGGAGCGGAACATCTATCAACTTGCGCATGATGAGTATGCGCGCCAGCTGGGCAAGCAAAGCCACGACAATATAGACTACGTACACACTCTCAGGACTGCCTCCGCACCACAGTACGACATACGACACAGGCACTATGCAAAGCAGGATGCCGCCACAGACCGCCTGGTAAAGTTTTATTCTGCCCGTCGCCTGGTTTGCCACGGCATACGGGTTGGCCAGTGTCTCGATGAGCATCACGACAAGTACGAGCCTCAAAAACCACAACGTGTGTTCCGGTACCCTTCCCAGCCATGTCTCAAGCACCACTCCGCCCTCTATGCCCAACGGCAGTGCGATGAAGAACAGCAGGAAGAAGCAGAATTTTGAACTTCCAAATACAAGGTTGTGCATACGGTTGAGGTTGCCTTGCGCATACGACTTCGTGATCTGCGGATTAACAGCCATCTGCACGTTGCTCACAAAACCAGATATCGCCCCTTGCACCTGTACCGCTATTCCGCGCGCGGTGTTTATAGCCGGACCGAAGAACAAGTTAAGCACTATGTTGACACCTTCGGTATAAAGTATGTAAGCCACGTTGCCGCAAAGCGACCATCCGGCAAAACCCGACATCTCACGAAACAGCCTGCGGTCGATTTTGAAAGTGAACCCCACCTCATCGAAGTGCGTGCGGCAGTAGACATCGTAGACAAGCTGAATGAACAGCTGGACGCACAAAACAAGAAACGCATAGAAAATCAGTTTGTCGAACGGAGCTATCACAAGCAAATAGACGATAACCAGCTTCAGTACTACATCGGCAATCGATATGTATGCGAACACGTTCATGCGTTCGTGTGCGATGATGTCGGCATTGAAAGGTATGCTGACCACCGACACCATGCATGAAAGCACTGAGAACTGGTAGACCCAGAAGGCGGCGTTCATACGGTCGGGAGGTATCACAAGCTCGTTCATCACAAACCACAGCCCTACAGTCTCACCAAGCACAAGTATGGCGAGCGCAATCAGTATGTGAATCTGCAACGACGTCCGGAAAACCCTCTTCAGACGTTCTGTGTCGTTACGCCCGATGTCGAACGTGAGATAACGCTGGGTGGCCCCTGCCATCGCCGAATTCATGAAGGTGAACAATACGATCACCCCGCCGACCACATTGTAGATTCCATAATCGTCGAATCCCAATACATGGAGAACCACACGGCTGGTGTAGAGCGACACGGCCATGGAGAAGAACATCCTGAGGTAAAGCATCAAGGTGTTCTTGGCTATGCGTTTGTTGTTGTTCAAGTTGTCCGCCATCACTCCATTCGTTTCGACGGCAAATTTAGCTAATATATTTGGATTGACAAAACCACAACGCCAACAATAGTCCTTACCAGCAGACAAAGTGACAAACCACAAGAACGGAAACGGCATCCGCCGGCACCTGTGCCGCCAATGCGGAACTTAATGCGCATTAAGCATTACGACGTTTCCGACCGACTTTTGATACCTAATATTGGTTAATCATTGTTTTTTATGACAAATAAATTTGTCGCTATCAAATATAATTATTAATTTAGCCGTCGAAACAATAAACCACTGCCGTCACAACAACGGCAGTCAAAACTAAAACTAATAACAAATAAAAGGCGAGGCGCGCGAGGAAACTATCAACCAGCTTTATTCCTATTCGCCAAACCCGAACAGAACTCTGTACGATATAGATTATGACAACAACAGCTATGAATCCCAACCACTATTGTGTCATCCTCGCAGGCGGCATCGGAACACGCTTGTGGCCATGCAGTCAAGAGGATAAGCCCAAACAGTTCATTGATATTCTCGGAACAGGGGAGACTCTCCTGCAAGCCACGTTCCGGCGTTACTCCAACTTCATTGCCAAAGAGAACATACTCGTTATATCAAATGAGAAATACGCCGACTTGTGCTACGAACAACTTCCAGGACTTCCAAAGGGAAACATCCTGCTCGAACCAATGAGGCGGAACACCGTTCCAAGTGTCGTATGGGCTGCGTTGCACTTAATAAGGCGAAACCCCGACGCGCTGATGCTGGTCACTCCGGCCGACCAACTGATAACAGACTACGCACGACTTGAGGAAGACATGAAGAGAGGATTTGACTACGTAGGCAAGCACAACCGCCTGCTCACGCTCGGAATCACCCCTACCCGGCCCGAAACCGCGTTCGGATATATTCAAATGGCCGAACCGTTGCAGGAACACATCTACCGCGTGAAGTCGTTTACGGAAAAGCCGCAATTGGAATTCGCGCAGATGTTTATCGACAGCAAGGAGTTTCTTTGGAACACAGGCTTGTTCATGTGGAGCGCGTCGACCATCCTGCACGCTATAAGGAACCTGTCGCCACAAGTGACCGACGTTCTTCAACAGATGCAGAACATATTCGAGTCCGACGACACCCTGCCTGAAATCATTGAGCGCGCGTTCTCCATCTGCCCCAACATTCCGATCGAAACCGGCGTGCTTGAGAAAGTGGACAACGTGGATGTAATGCTTTGCCATTTCGGATGGAACGACATCGGCACATGGGCGCAACTCTATAACGTGATGCCGAAGAATTCTGACAGCAACGTCGTGCTGACTCCCGAGGGCCAGAAACCCGGCACCGGACTCGTGATGTTCTACGACACCGATCACACCATTGTAGAACTGCCTAACGGAAAAGTAGCCGTGGTACAAGGCTTGCACGACTATGCCGTGATTGACAACGGAAACATCCTAATGATTTGCAGAAAGGACGACCAGGCTACCGTAAGGAAGTTCGTCAATGACTACGAGATGAGGAAGATAAAATAAAACCTTCAAGAATATGATTCCCGTATTGCTCATGCTGCTGATCTGCTCACCGCTTATATACTATATGGCGTTGAGGCTCGATAAACGACAAAGGGAGAAATGGAACCAGAAGTATCCGGCCTACACCCCCACCCCGTCGTTGCACCTGTTCCAGACCAAGTTGGCCGACATCAAGTACCATTGCAACAAGGACGACATCGGCATCGCTGTCTGCATAGTCCGTAAAAACGAGAAGAAGCAGGACGGACTGGACGACGCGCCACTCAGTTCAAGCACATCCGACTATATGGTGATACGCGACGACGGAAAACAAATCGGCGTACTTCCCAAACGCATGGCAGGCAAGTACACTGAGTTCTCAAATGACGACACCTGCACGGCGTTCGGCATGGTACAATACGACAAGAAAAGCAACAAGCTGTGGTGCGACCTCAATGTATTCCAACCCGATGCCGGCAACGAGACGGTGACAAAAGAGATACAGACATACATCCAGTGGGTTCAAAGGGTGTACGGCATTGAATACGTCCCAGAGAGATACAACGAGAAGCAAACATCATTATAACACATTTCATAGAAACGGCATTTGAGCATGAAGAAAGAAGAATATATGCGACAGTCAATAAAACTGGCTGTTGAGAACATAAGAAACGGAGGCGGACCGTTTGGGGCTGTCATAGTAAAGGACGAGAAGGTGGTGGCTACCGGAGTGAACAGGGTGACCGCCAACAACGACCCTACAGCCCACGCGGAAGTGCAGGCCATCCGGACGGCTTGCGACAAGTTGCAGACCTTCACACTCGACGGCTGTGAGATCTACTCGTCGTGTGAGCCATGCCCAATGTGCCTCGGAGCTATATATTGGGCGCATATCGACAAACTATATTATGGTGCGGGACAACA
>CAZHZH010000089.1:3863-10474 GCA_964537205.1 uncultured Bacteroidaceae bacterium | reverse complement strand
TATATGACGGATATGTCATATATAGGGAATAATGCCGGATTTGCACGATTATCCGCTGGGGGGTCATCACACTTTGCTTGGCAGTATGCCGAACATGTCTTTGAATGACTTGGTGAAGGTGGTGCGGTCGTTATAACCGATGGCTTCCACGACTTCGATGACGGACATGGAGTGGCTTTTCAAGAGCGAATAGGCATATTTCAGCTTAATGGTCTTAATTATCTCAAGCGGAGTCCCGCCAGTGATGGCACGGAGCTTCCTTGTGAGAGAGGAACGTGACATGCATACTTCTGACGCAAGGAAGTCCACGCTGAGCTGTGGACTGTTGATGTTCTGCTTCACCACATTAATGACCTTGTCGATGAACTCGTGGTCGACATCGTTCATTTCCAGGTCGTCAGTTGACTGTACGCTGCTCCTGCTGAATGCTTGCCAGCTTGCCTGGCGTTGGTTCCAAAGGTTGTTGAGCAGGGCGGTTAGCACTTTCGACTCAAAAGGCTTTGGCAGATAGGCGTTCGCCCCTGCGTTGTACGACTCAACTTGCTTCTCGCTTCCTATCATTGCCGTGAGTATCACTACAATAATATGGCTGGTGTTTACGTCCGACTTCAGCTTGTTGCACAGAGTCAGTCCGTCCATGCCGGGCATACTGATGTCCGACACCACAAGTGTTATCTCCGGATGTGCTTTAATTACTTCAAGAGCCTCGTTCCCATTGGCGGCGGTATAAGTGTAGTATTGTTTCGACAGCAGTTCGTCGAGTGCGGATAGCATGTCGGCATTATCCTCCACCACCAGCAGGGTTAGATCAGTGGCAGGATGCTGGGTGGTGTGAAGTTGGCTTATCTCGCGCTTCAATACTCCGATCTGCTCTTCTTGCTTACGGTCTCGAATTTCATTAGGTGTGTATGCAGACCTGCTAATAGGGAACGTGACGGTGAATGTCGAGCCTTTTCCGCGCTGGCTGTGTACGTTGATAGTACCGTGATGCAGTTCGATGAGATCTTTGGTGAGCGACAATCCTATACCGTTCGACTCCACAGGTCCCGTCATTCCCAGATTCTTGTCGAGGCGGTTCCATTCCTTCGCTCTCAGTGAAGAGGTGTAGAACCTTCGGAATATTTTGTTGATGTCGTGATTGGCTATACCGATTCCCTGGTCTTCGACGGAGAGTACGGCATCGTCGATCGCGCTGCCCTGTCGGTGTGGTTTCACTGAAAGTCTGATAGTGACCTTCCTGCCTTCAGGTGAATATTTGATTGCATTCGATACGAGATTGGATAGTACTTTCTCTATCTTGTCCACATCAAAATACCCCACAATGTCCTCGAACGGCTTTTCGATGCTGATTTGTATGTTGCGGCTTTCAGCAAGTGGTATGAAGCTATCACGGCAACTCGATTCCACAATCTGGCTGAGGTTGGCGTGTTCCACATATAGTTGGATGTTGCCCGACTCAATCTTTCTGAAGTCAAGCACCTGTTGCAGCAGGTATTTCAGTCGTGACAGGTTCGACTGAATCATACGCTTCTTTTGTGTTTGCGCAAGGTCGGCTGGTTCCATGCTGTCGTTTATACTTGATACGACAGCGAGCGGGGTGAGCAGTTCGTGCGAAATATTGGTGAAATAATTCAGCTTGGTCTGTACGAGCTGTTCCTCCAGCTTCTTGGCGTTACTCTCTTTCATCTTTCTCTGATAAGCCCAGGCGATGTACGCTACAACGGCGATTATTGCGATCAGATATAGTATGTATGCCAGATTGCTCTCATACCATGCGGGTCGGCGGTATATTGGAAGTTCGCAGATGTTCTCATTCCAAGTGCCGTTATCGTTCATCACCCTCACTTGGAAAGTGTACTTGCCTCGTGGCAGGTTGCTGTAGGTAGCCGTGTTCTTGCCTGGAGCGAGTGAAATCCATTCGTCGTCCAGTCCGAGCATACGGTAGGCGAAGCGTGTGGTGGTGGAGTGAAGAATGTTAAGTGTGGAGAACGATATTTCAATGTTACGGTCTTCGGGATACAGCACGAAGTTGTCCTGATGGCGCAGTGAGTCGAACCACAGACTTTGTGTGCCAGCCGTGTGTATGTCAGTGATTTTGATGGATGGCTGTGAAGTGGAGGCAGGCATGGTAGAAGAAATGGCGATGATGCCGGGTATGCCGCCGATATAGACTTTTGACTTATCACGGTCGTAGTCTATAGAATGGGGGAGGAAGCGGTTGAGCGCCATGTTCTCGTCAGCAGCCGAAATGAGTCGTTCTGCGCCTGTCTTGGGATTGAACACGCGTATCTGTTGGTTCGACACAATCCATACCTGCCCGCTGTCGTCCACAAGAATACAGTTGACGATATTGCCTTCCATTCCACAGTCTGTGGTGCGGTCGGTGATATTATGAGTCTTTGGCGCGAATTCCAATACCCGTCCGTCAGCCGTAGCCGCCCAGATATGTCCGTCGTAGCTTTCGGCAATCGAGTTTATTCCAATCTCATCGAACAAGGTCTCGGTCGTCTTGCCATTATAATGTGCCAGACCGGTGTCACGCTTTGCGAACAGTATGCCTTCGTGGCCGGATGCAATAATGGACACAATTTCCCCTTCTGATTCTGGAACCAGATTTATTTGTCGAATTTTGCGGTCGTACCGATACAGCCCGTTTTGAGTGCCAATCCACAGGTTGCCGTGACCGTCATCAGTCATGCATTCCACCTCGCCCGATGTGGTTGTATGCTCATCCAAATTGACGAACTCGGCCAGTTTCATTTTCATTCCGTCACGAGTTAGGCGTGCAATACGATTTCCATAAAAGGCTACCCATACAGAATTCCGCTCGTATGCTTTGGTCATACAAAGAGTTTGGTAAAGTGCCAATGGTTTCAATTCTGTGAAATCTTCATAGTCGGACAACGTTCCGTCAAGCGGATTGTACAAATACAGTCCTTTACGGTCTTGGTAAATCCAGAACGTACCGTCCTCGTCCTTTACGAATTGCATGATGGTAGGTGTCAAATGTGTTTGCTTTACAAAAGCGTCCATATTCACATTCGATATTCCTGCTTCATCCCAGCAGATTACCTGACAACCGGTATTGAACCCAGAAATCCACAGTCGTCCCGCATGATCCTTATACAGGCATGACATTGTATGGCTGTTGTGCTTGCTTATATTTTCCGGCAATTTGATCTGTTTGCCAGATGAATCCAACACAATAAGTCCGCGATAATACGATAAAAGCCATATGTAGTGATAATGGTCGTCTTGTACCACGTGAATGAAGAATGGAACGTCAACCCCGTCGTCGCCTTTAGGCATAGGAAGATGCGACAATACAGGTGTATGTCCGGCGTTTAATGTCATCGTGTATATTCCGTCTTGACACACGATATATGTGTCCTTACGAGTTTTATCCTCCGTCATGCATGTAGGGACAAAACCGTCAATAATCTTCGTGAAGTCATGCTTGCCCGAATATTTGACGTATAGTCCGTCGCCGAAGGTCGAGAAGAACAAGTTGCCCCTGCTGTCCTCATAGAACATGGCGATACCTGCTTTCAAGTCGGTTCTCCTTGCCATTCGCAGGTCACTGTCGAACTCATAAAGCCGGCTTGTCCCGCTTATCCATATATGACCGTCTTGGCCGCTTTGCATCATTGCGTATGTGATTTCGGGAAAATCGTCGATGTCGATTCTCTTGACCTTGAATGTCCGCTTGTCCAATACGTAGATTCCTTTGCGGGTACTGAACCACACATGCCCCTTGCCGTCCACGGCAATGTAGTTGATGTAGTTCCGTGCAATCAATTCGGGTGTGTTGAAATCGGAACGGACTATGCGTATGTCGTAGCCGTCGTATCTGCATAGTCCGTCACTCGTACCATACCACATGTAACCTTCTTCGTCTTGCATGATGGCAGTCACCTCGTTTACAGGCAGCCTGCTTGCGCTTGGCTGTTCCGATACGTACAGCCCCATGTCTTGTGCTTGGAACGGGACGCATACTAACCACAACAGAACGATGTAAATAATCTTCGATGATTTCATACGGCGGATAAAGTTCATGTAAAGTTAAGGAATAATTCTGATTCTACAGATATGTTGGTGGATAAAGTTCCAATCTAAGTCTATTGACTACCGTTCTTACGGAGTAATCGCAAGTCGAAGATACCACCGGCCATGCTATGGTTGTGTGCGTTGAACTTCACTGTAATTTCCGTCTTGCCTTGTGTCAGAGAATATGGTATCTCAACCTCTTCGTAATACAGGGGAGACGACACTCCTTCCGCAGCTTTGCTATGATCCACTGTCTGTATGGTATGTCCGTCAATCTGAATGTCGAACTGACGGTGTCCACTGTCATCCCGCCTGTAACGTACGGCAAGAACCATTGGTTGGTCTGGGTCGCAACTCATCTGATACATGAAGAATCCGCCGTCGTAGGAGTCACGCCATTTTTGTTCGAAAGATTCGCCTGAATTAGAACGGTAACTCTCTATATGGTGAGCCGTTTCCGATTCCTCATTTCCAATCTCAATACAGTCAGTTTGTAACACGTTGAATCGTTTCAGTTGATCTGCGGTAGGAAAGAAGTCTGTACAGTCCGCCTGTTTGGCCTTCCATTGAGCCAATGTCATTACATGAGGGAAATAAATCTCGTAACGGTCGAACAAAATACGGGTAAATGGAATGAGTGTGATAGTTTCCTTGGTTTGAGGAACTTTCAGAATGAGCTTGAGTGAGTCGGAAGCTATGCGACTGACACCTCGTTTGATTGCGGCGACAGATCCCACGAGAGTGGTTACCTCGCATTCTGGAATCGCTTTCATCGCAGTTTGGTTCGCATGGTCATCTGGCCGGATAAAGTCATCGTGAGTAAGTCCGTGGTTATCCACCTTTGCTGCCATGACCATAGCGCCATACTGTATGGAAAGGTACTGGTCGAACTTTTTCAAAGGTTGTATGTCGAGCAGAGGATTGAACGTGATGTCGATGCGGTCATCATTGTTCCATGAGCGGTCAATTACGACATAATGGCTTTCGTTACTATTATTTGGTAGGTTAAAAGCGAACCTCTTGCCGTTGATTTTGATTCGCATACTGCCTTTCTCCGCCCAGTAAGGACAGCGAATAGCCACTTTCAGTCTTCCATTGCCGTGGATAGTAAGCGCCGACTGGTCTTTATCGGGATATGAAGTCTGTTGCTCAACAGTGAAGCCGCGCTCATCCCATTTGAGTGTGGTAGGAACGAACATATTTACAAACAGAGTGTCGGAACTATGCGCATAGACCATCTTCGCCAACTTGGCAGGCGCTTGCAGGCCAGTACCCACGCAGCACCAGAAACATTCGTAAGGGTCGGCATATACTTTATAATGTCCTGGCCGCATCGACGTAAAGTAGCAACTCATACCCACTTCAGGATCGAAATTTCCAAGAATATGATTCATCAGCACACGTTCGTAGTAATCCACACGCCGGATGTCGCCATCCACTTGGTAAAGAGCTTCGGTAAGTCGCATCATGTTAACTGAGTTGCACGACTCTGGTCCACCGATAGCGGTGACTTTCTTTATGTATTCGTCTTCTGAGAAAAAATGCTCACCGCAACTGTTGCCACCATTCACCCAAGTGTGTTTCTTCACTACGATGTCCCAGAACAGGCGGGCGGCATCCAGCATCCGTCGGTCACCGTTGGCAAGTCCTACGGACACAAATCCAGTGAACTTGGGAATTTGAGTATTGGCGTGCCATCCTTGCAGAATGTCGCGTCCTTCCGACAGCGGTATCCACATAGCCTCATCGTTAAGCCTTTCCGCCCAATGTAGGTAGCGTTCGTTACCAGTTAGAAGATACACATCAACAAAAGACTCGTTGATGCTTCCGTGTTCGCAGACAAGCAACTTTTGCATGGCATCATGGTCAATCTTGTCTATTACGTTCTCTCCAAACCAGTCGGCCATTCCCACCAGTACGGTCTTAGCCTCGTCAATTCCACACAATGTATATGTATCGTAGAGACCCAGCATTATCTTGTTCATCACATACACAGGTTCCCACGTGTCGTTTATCATGGGGTTGGAAGTTGTGAACTGTCCGTTCACCACATCCTCGAACACGTGCCTGCCAATACGAGTAGCTGCAAGATAGCCGTCGCCACCAGCCTCCTGGGCCACACGCAGTCCATGCACGCAGTAACGCAATTTATTGAGAATCGCGGGGTCGTCGGTCGATTGATACATCATAGCCATGCCCGAGAGGTAAAAGCCCATGATATGACCAGGCAGCGGACCGGTCCCTTGGAAATCGGGTGAAGACTCCCATAGTGGATAAGGCTGGGCCAAAGGAGTGAGTCCGGCTTCACGTCTGAACCACGACAGCAGACGATCAGGCTCAAGAGTGAGTAGATATTTGTGTGACAATTCTTCTATCTGTTTCATTTGTCCGTCAGTAATGCGGACAGCCGACAATGGGAATAATTCTCGTGGGCTGTTCCCCTCGTGTACGG
The DNA here is from genome assembly GCA_964537205.1 of uncultured Bacteroidaceae bacterium. Taxonomy (GTDB): domain Bacteria; phylum Bacteroidota; class Bacteroidia; order Bacteroidales; family Bacteroidaceae; genus Colivivens. The sequence goes on along the minus strand of CAZHZH010000089.1, from coordinate 3,975 downwards.
GCTGCGTGCCTGCGTTAGGCAGTTCCGATGCGAACAGCCCCATGTCTCGTGCTTGGAACAGGATGCATACGCATCCCAACAGAACGATGTAAATAATCTTTGATGGTTTCAT